>CAXMZV010000790.1:0-1973 GCA_964199985.1 Candidatus Ilumatobacter isfjordensis
ACGTACACGTATGCGCCGTCGAACACCTCGGGCACCGCTGGTGCAGGCTGCAGCGAGGCCACATCGGTTCGATCGAGTTGTTCCGAGACGAGGAGGGCGACATCGAGATCTTCCCGGGCCGACCACCAGACCCCCGAGAAACCGCCGAGCGGCTCGAGCTCGCGTGCCGTGAACGAGGCGCTGAGCGTTTCGGCGCGGACGCCGCCCCGCGATGGCATGGGCACCACGTGCTCGTTGGTGACGATCACCCGACGGCCGGTGAGCGATGGGTGCAGGTGTGCACCGTCGAGCGCGAACCCGGTCCCGGCATGGAACCCACCCGTCGTGGTCAGCGTGCACACGCTCTCGGCGGCCTTGCTTCCCGACCGATAGTTCTCGAGCGGAATCGGCGCTTCGGTACCGAACATCTTCTCGAATCCGTCGGCTGTCGGCGGCAACTCGATCTCGTCCGTGCCACCGTGGCTGAGCGAAAGTTCGGCGAGGGTCATGATCGCCGGATGATCGTCGGGCAGACCCCACACCTCGCGGAGTTGGCGGCGGAGGCTTGCGTGGAGGAACGGCGGGGCATCTGCGAGTTGGGTGGCGATGGTGTCGACCGGCACGGGGAGGCCGATCAAGAGCGACGTCTCGACCACGGTGGCGGTGGCCCACTTGTTGGTACCCGACGCAGCGGTCAGCTCCGCCCGCCGCATCAGGTCGTGCTCGCTCTCGATGTCGAGGGGGGCGACCTCGATCCCGTGCTTGCGGGCGAGGTGGGCGAGGGCATGGGCGTTCACGCCGTGCCAGAGGGCATCGCCGCCGCTCTGGACTGCTTGGGTGTAGGCCTCGATGGCCCCAATGAGATACTCGGGGTCGGTGGTCCGGAGGTACAGATCCTTGCCGATCCGGCCCAACTGGCCGGACAACGCCGGTCGCTCCGACGACGTGAGGTCGTCATGCGTCAACGCCAATGTGATCGTTGCTTGCGCGGCCGTGTATGCCCCGCTGTCGAGGAGTGACTGCACGAGGTGTTGCCACATGAGCCCGTGGTGTCCCTGCTGGATCGCGGCGTCAGCAACACGCCCGAGTGGGGTGAGTAGCCGAGCGTCTCTGAGCTGCGCGCAGGCCGCTTCGAGGTCGTCCAGAGTTCGACCCGTCATCGACCTGCAGACGCGGTCCACGGTCTGGTCGAGCGCATCTGAATCATTCGTGGCGATGGCCGCAGTGATCTCTTCAAGGGTTGTCACCGTTGCTCCCGTCCCGTTTGCTGCCCCAGTGTCAAGGTAGTTGATCGGTTGGTCCATCGCCATCGCCATCGCCATCGCCATCACCGCGGTCGCTGCCGGACTCTGTGCTGAAGATCACTGACAGGCACGCTTCGATCGAGCAGGCTGCACACCACTGGGTGGCGCGAGCCGCGGACGACGACGGGAGGCAATTTGACGAACTACGACGCGTTCATCTCGTACAGCCATTCCGCGGACGGCAAGTTGGCACCGGCGCTGCAGGCTGGGCTGCAACGGCTCGCGAAACCATGGTCGAAGCGCCGAGCGCTCGAAGTTTTTCGGGACGAAACAGGGCTGGCGGTGAACCCGGATCTGTGGGGCTCGACGCCGCACTTCGCGTGTACCAGGCAGGACAAAGGGTCGGCGTGACCGGAGTGATCGACGAGCTGACATGGCAGCTGTTGACCGGCGCGGCACCGGAGTGATTTGCGCCGCACCGCGCGATTCGCGAATGATCAGCGTCCCGTCCCCTGCGTGATCGAGATCACAGACAGACCACTCGCCACCGTTCAAGGTGAATGTCAGGCGGCCAGCATCGGCTCGCCGTAACCGACGAAGACGGGTGAATCCGATGAGTGGAATTGTCGGCGACCATCGTGGCTGACTGCGACTTGCGCGTCGCCGTGATGTCCATGCAGGAGTTTGCGGCGGTCGTCGCCGAATTCACCGACTTCAAAGAGCAACTGCAGCGACAGGCGACGGAATACA
>CAXMZV010000791.1:0-1968 GCA_964199985.1 Candidatus Ilumatobacter isfjordensis
ATCGTCATGGCCCGAGAAGCTTCCAGATTATCTCGTACCGACAAGGACTGGTATGCGGGTCTCCTTCGAACCGGCGACGAGATGGTCAAGCAACACACCGAGCTTGCGCTGGGCGTCGGGTTGAAAGTCCGCGACCATCGCAGCCAAGTCATCAGCACCGTGCATTGGTTCGACCACGATGCCGAGGTCGCGGAGGTCGTCTCCCCACACATGCTCGAGCAACTCGGCGTCGTGCTTGCCTTCGACCCAGATCCGGCTCGCACGTGCGACTCGGGCACGCCCGTCGCCCGCAACCGAACCTGAGGCCGTGACGCGCTGCGTCGCTGACTTCACCTGCTTGGGGCGAACGAGGGTGACCGGCTGGCCCGAGATGAGAAAGCCCCCGGGCTTCCAACTGAAATGGCGGAGGTACTGCTTGGCATCGCGCAGCGTGACGCCCTCGGCGTTCCAGCGGGCCACGTCGCCAGTGAAGTGGCTCGAACGGTCCTCGACGACCATGCCCATCTCGACCACCACATCGGGATAGTCCGGACGCTTGGCGCTGCCCATGCCGCCGTGGGTGAAGTCGTCGAGGATGTCGTTGCCGTAGGTCATCGTGTCGTTCGTTCGTCGGTTCCTGCGCTCGGTGGATCGAAGTTTTGAGTGTTGCACGGGAACCAGCCGTGGTCGCGGCACGTCGAAAACGGCATGGGGAGCACACGAGACACACAGACCACATCCACCCGCGCCACCTCCGGACGACGCCTCACCCGACACCGGACAGCAGCCATTGCGATGCTCGTCGCTCTCGGCCTGTCCGCTTGCGGATCCGACGACGACGCAGCCTCAGAGGCGACCGACAAGCTCGACGCTCCTGCGGCCGAGGAGACCTTCGATGCCGGCGGCGACCTCGCGATCGGCGGCGGGGAGTCTGAAGCACCGGCTGATGAGGCTGCCGCATCTGCGACCGCTGGCAGTCCTGCAACGGGAGCACCCGTCGGCGACTTCGGACGAGACCTCATCGTCGATGCCGGCGTCACGATGGTCACGCCGAATGTGGGCCAGGCCGTCGACGATGTCATCGCCATCGCCACGCGCAACGGTGGTGCGGTCTACAACGCCGATGTCACGATCGACGATCCACTTGATGACGGATCTGTTCCGGGCCGCGGCCTGGTCGTGATTCGGATCCCACCGACGCAGCTCGACGACTTGATCGACGACTTGCGAGGGGTTGGAACACTCCGCAACCAAACACAGTCCGTTGACGACGTCACCGAGCAACTGATCGACCTCGACATCCAGATCCGCCAGGCGTTCGAATCAGTGGAACGGATGGAAGCGATCCTGGCTGAGACGACCGACTTCGACGGCCTTGTTGCCGCCGAAACCGAACTTGTGCGCCGCCAGACCGCCTACGAACGACTGCTCGCCGCCCAGCGGAACATCGATGACCGGGTGGCCCTGTCGAAGCTCACCGTGAACGTGCAGTACCAAGCTCCCGGCACCGAGCCTGCGCCGATCGTCGAAGAGGGCGAACACGGCATCGGTGATGCGTTCTCGGACGGCTGGAACGCCTTTGTCGGGCTGCTCTTCGGCCTTGCCTTCGTCCTCGCCATCACGGCACCGTTCGCTGCAGTCGCTGCGCTGGTTGCCGGCATCGCCTGGCTCATCACCCGCCGGATGCGCCGCCGCCGAGACGCAGAGCGCAACCGTCACGAGCCGCTCGATGCAATCCCAACCGCGAGCGCCGCATGGCCCGAGCCAGCTGCTGAGCCAGCCGTCAGCGAGGCTGCTGACGAGACGACCGAAGCACTCGCTGACACCAGCCGGTCGGAGTGAGCACGAGGTCGCTGCTGCTGCCATCGGCCTAATTGCCGCACCGCAATTTACAAACAAGAAGTGGACTCATTCCTAATTGCCGCACCGCAATTTACAAACAAGAAGTGGACTCATTCCTAATTGCCGCACCGCAATTTACAAACAAGA
>CAXMZV010000792.1:0-1962 GCA_964199985.1 Candidatus Ilumatobacter isfjordensis
GCTCGACCTCAAGACCGATCAGGTTGGGTCGCTCACGATTGCCGACTCGATTGCCGAGGCCGTCGACGGGGCAGGTCTGATCCAGGAGTCAGTGCCGGAACGGCTCGACATCAAACACAGCACGCTCGCTGCGATCGACACTGCCGCTCCGCTGGACGCCCTCGTTGCATCGTCGACGTCGGGTTACAAGCCGACCGACCTCGCAACCGCGATGAACCGCCCCGTGCGACTTGTGGTGGCGCACCCCTTCAACCCGGTGTATTTGCTCCCACTCGTCGAAGTCGTCGGTGGTGACCAGACCTCGCTCGGAACGATCGATCGGGCAATGGACACCTACCGGCTGCTCGGCATGCACCCGCTCCACGTCCGTAAGGAGATCGACGCGTTCATTGCCGACCGGCTACTCGAAGCGGTGTGGCGCGAGGCGCTCTGGCTCGTCAACGACGGCATTGCCACGACCGAAGAGATCGACGACGCGATCCGCTTTGGCTTCGGCCTGCGGTGGGCCCAGATGGGGACCTTCGAGACCTACCGCATCGCTGGGGGAGAGGGCGGCATGCGCCACTTCATGGCGCAGTTCGGCCCGGCCCTCGAGTGGCCATGGACCAAGTTGATGGACACCCCTGAGCTGACCGACGAGCTGATCGACACGATCGCAGACCAGTCCGACGCTCAAGCCGGCGACCGATCGATCCGTGACCTCGCACAGGAACGTGACCGGAACCTCGTCGCCATCCTGCGCGCCCTGGAAGGCGTCGACGCTGGCGCCGGCCAGACCCTCGCCAACCTCCGCGCACTCCAGTCACCATCGTGAGTCGTTTGTGTCGGGGTTTCTGCGGACCGGTCCGCAGAAACCCCGACACAAACACGACAAGATGGTGGGATGCGACTCGAGGAAGCGGTCTCGACATCCAGTGGCGGCGTTGCCTGGCCGGTCGTGATCATCGGTGGGTTCATCATCATTGCGGGCCTCGTTGCGCTCCGCGGCGAGTTCCGGAACTGGCGGACACGTCGAGCGGAGCGACGCCGGACTCGCTGAGGCACGCGATCACGAACGTTTGCGTCGCGATTTCGGCTGGCCTGAGCACCAAATTCGTCACGCAAACGTGAGAATTCGGACTGAAAAGCGTCAGATGGCGTCGGTGCCTTCTTCGCCGGTGCGGATGCGCACGACGCGGTCGACGTCAGTGATCCAGATCTTGCCGTCGCCGATCTTGCCCGTCGCGGCTGACTTGGTAATGGCGTCGACGACATCGTCGACACGGCTCTCGTCGACGACCGTGGCCAGGCTGACCTTCGGCACGAAGTCGATTTTGTACTCGGCGCCACGGTAGGTCTCGGTGTGTCCGCCCTGGCGGCCGAAGCCGCGCACCTCGGACACGGTGATGCCGGTGACGTCGATGGCTTTGAGGGCGTCCTTCACATCGTCGAGCTTGAAGGGCTTGATGACAGCGGTGATGAGTTTCATGTCGGTCCTGATCGTAGTGCGCTGGTCGAATTGGTCTGGGGGCGAAGGTCCGTAGCTGTGATCGTCAGCTCGTGTACGCCGACTCGGCGTGCTGGCTCTGGTCGAGGCCCTGCAGTTCGGCGTCTTCGTTGAGACGCGAGCCCATGGTGCGGTCGATGATCTTCGCCAGGGCGAAGGTGACCAGGAAAATTCCGTCGAATTCGCTGTTGATTGCTGTGCCGACAGATCGTATCCCGCATCTAACCAGCGCCTGCCAAAATACGCACCCATATTGCCTAATCCAATCAGTCCTATTTTCATTCGAGAAACACCTATGGGGGTAATTGTTCCTAATGTTAGTTGATATTATTCTCTGGCCCTGTATGTATCCCGACGCTATTCTTCACCATCGTAGTAGTGGGTTGCAGCGTCCTGATGGGTGAGATGTAACAGTGGTTTACCCAATGCGTCGGAATATGCATCGACCTTGTTGGAGTCTGGATAAAACACTACGT
>CAXMZV010000793.1:0-1961 GCA_964199985.1 Candidatus Ilumatobacter isfjordensis
GCACCCACCGACGCGATGAGGAATGCGACCGGGCTCGCCTTACCGGCCGCGTGGATACGTGCGTAGGGCGTCTTCAACTTGAACAGGCCGACACCGGCGAGCACGACCACGGCGACGCCAGCGAGGACGAACACCCACGCCACGGGATTCACGGCGATCATCGCGACCGCTCCATGAAGCGGGCGACTGCAACGGTCGCGGTGAAGCCGATGATCGCAATGACGACCAGAAGGTTCAACAGCACCGTGTCTCCCGTGGCGACCGCATCGACGACGATCGCGGTCATCAATGAGACGAGCAACAGGTCGAGCGCGATGATGCGATCCGCAATCGTCGGCCCGGTCACGAGTCGGTAGATCGCGGCCATGGCGGCGAAGACCAACCCGGCGTAGGCGACGACGATCACTGAGCGACCTCGCTGAGGCGAGCGGATTCGGCCGGTGGGAACGCTCTGGTCACGAGAGACACGAGGAGTTCGACGTGCTCGACGACATCGTCGCGGCGATCGTCGTGCAGCACGTGCAGGTAGATGGTCGACGCATCGTCATCACCAGCGACCACCGCTGTCCCCGGGGTGACGGTGATCGCGATGTACAGGAACAAGAGGTGGGCGCGGGCTTCGACCGGGATGGGCACAGCGATGATCGCCTCGTCGGTGTAGTCGGTCGGTGTGAGTACCTCGCGCACCACCACTGAGGTCGACACCGCAAGGTCGATCGAGACGACCCACAGCAGCCGGAGCAACGGAACGAGCCGCAAGCCCCCCGTCGCATTGGAGCCAGCGAACGATGCAACGGTCGACACGAGCACGCCACTCAACACGTTCGCCGCGCTGACACTCCCCCACAGCGCGCACCACGCCGCCGTCAACGCGATGACCGCGGCGATGCGACGCACCGAAAAGAGGATCGACAGATTCGGGATCGCACTCATCGATCGCTCCCCAACACGTCGGTCACGTAGACCTCGCCATCGAGTAACTCGGTGGCTGCACGCTCGCTCATGTCCCAGAGCGGGCCGGCGAACAACGCGATCGCGAGTGTGAGTGCGACAGTCGTACCCGTCGCGAACGACATCGTCGACCAGCCGCGAGCCGTCGCAGGCCGCGGCACCCATTCGTCGGAATCGGGAGCGTGGACCGCGGGCGCGTTCTCAGGACCCCAGAACACACCCATCCAGATCTTCACCATCGACAGCAACGTGAGTGCACTGCCCACCAGGCCGACGACCACGATCGCCACCGTTCCGGCGTCGATGCCCGCGTCGATCAGCGCCAGCTTCGCAACGAACCCGGAGAACGGCGGCAGCCCCGCGAGGCTGAGGGCCGGCAGTGCGAAGGCGACGGCGAGCCACGGGCGCGACGACACGAGCCCACCGAGCTTGCTGAGCGCCGAGGTCCGACGGTCCGTCTCGACCATGGCTCCCACGAGGAAGAGCACCGTCTTCACCGGGATCTGGTGGACGACGAAGATGATCGCCCCTGCGACACCGGCGACCGAGAACAGGCCCAGACCCATCATCATGTAGCCGATCTGGCTGACGATGTGGAACGACAGAATTCGCTTCATGTCGTCCTGAGCCAGCGCACCGAGCACCCCGACGATCATCGTGAACCCGGCGATCACGAGGATCACCGTGCCGAGATCGTCCATCGACATCAGCGTGTGGAACCGGATCATCACGTACACACCGATCTTGGTGAGCAAGCCAGCGAACACGGCGGTGATGGTGGTGGGTGCCGTGGGATAACTGTCGGGCAGCCACGAGAACAGCGGAAACATCGCCGCCTTCGTGCCGAACACGACGAGGAACCACAGCCCGATCCCCCACCGCACCGCAGTGTCGAGCTCGGGAATCCGCTCCACGAGCAGGGCCAGGTTGACGGTGCCCGTCGCGGTGTAGACGAACGCCACGCCGAAGAGGAACAGCGTCGATGCGAACAGGTTGATCACCACGTAGGT
>CAXMZV010000794.1:0-1946 GCA_964199985.1 Candidatus Ilumatobacter isfjordensis
GTGGTGTGAACGGTGTGCTTGTTGACGGCGCAGCGGCAGCCGCGGCTGGGCTGGGAACAACAGTGTTCGGCGCCGTGGGGGTGGTGGTCGTTGTTGAGGCAACGCCTTGTGCCGAGTTCGGCGATGATCCCGATGTCCGTGCCCAGAAACCGAACGTCGCGGTGGCGGCGATTCCCGCGAACATGAAATGGCGCCGCGTGAGGAGGGGCTCTTGATCGGGGAGGGGTTCTTGATCGTCGTGATGCGATCTGGCACCGAGGTTGGGATTGTCCACGTGATTGATACTACGATGTGTCGTATGTACTTCGGATGCACCATCGCGTTGTTTCGATTGAGTTTCCGGCCATGAGCGCGAGGCGAGGAACGGTGGCCATCGTTGCGGCCGTTGGACTGGTGCTGTCGGCGTGCGGGTCGGGTGACGATGACGCAACCGTTGCCGAAACTGCTGCACCGACGTCCACGGCCGACGCTGCTGTCGACGCGGCCTCGGACGTGGAGGCGGTGATGGTGCCGACTGCAGATGGCAGCGAACTCGACTTCAACTCGCTGCGCGGTCAGGACGTGATGCTCTGGTTCTGGGCGCCGTGGTGAACAATTTGCCGTCGTGAAGCCCCTGCGGTCGCAGAGGTCCAAGAAAAGTACGGTGCCGACGTTACCTTTGTCGGAATAGCAGGGCGCGACGAGCTCGATCCGATCGTCGGTTTCATCGACGAGTTCGGGGTCGACGGGTTCGCGCATGTCGTCGACAACACTGGTGCGATCTGGGAGAACTTTCAGATCGTGTCACAGCCGTCGTTCATCTTCGTCGATGCGAGCGGCGAGTCGGAGTCACATCTTGGAGCTCTCGGTGTCGACGGGCTCTCAGAACGTCTCGACCGTCTCACCGCGAACTAGACACGTCGACGGTGCGTGTCAGCGGGGCTCGAAGTTGCCCTGCACGGTGACGGTGACGTTCATTTCGTCTTTGCGCCAGAGTTCACCTTCGGCGTCGTCGAGGCCGAGCCACGCAACGAGTGTTTCCTGTTCGCCGATCCGCAGACGCGCACAGCCCTTGCTCTGAGGAGTCGGTGGAACGTTGTTGGCGCCGTGGATTGCCTGGCCGAGATCGAAGTACAACGGTTTGTAGAGGTTGCCATTGAGCGGATTGTCGACACCGACCGGGTACTCGCTGCTGTTGTGCCATCCGCCGTTGTCGAGTGCCGGGTTGAAACGGAATGCGTCGGCGCGATCCTGATCGCGGGTTTCGAAGCCTTCGGATCCGGTTGATGTGGGGAACACGAAATTGGTTTCTTCGTCTGTCCCAATAAACATGATTTGGCACGTCCGGTCGATCAGGACCCACTGTTCCGACTCTGTCGCAGTAGATGTCGGAGTGGGCAGTTCGGTTGCGGCAAAGAGTGCCACCTGTTCATCGGTGCCGGGCGCCATGTCGGCAATCGTGGTGGGCAAGCCGAGCGCCAGACGGGCAGCGCACAGTCGCTGGCCGGTGCGTGGGCCCGGGACTCCGTCGACCGCGAGGTCGCCGGTGCCGAACTCGGCGAACAATTCGTTGAGCTTGGCCTGCTGCTGCTCGACGTTTGCAGTGATGGCCAGAGCAACAGTCGAGTCGTCCACCGGCCTCGAGGTGCCGTCGATGTCGTTGATGCCGTTTTCAGCGCAGGTGTCCACCAGGTCACCGGGCTGTGCGTCGTTGATGAATCCGTTCTCTGCCCAGAGGCCAATGCCGTTCGTCTCGACATCGAGATCCGCGGCGAGTTGTTCCATCGACACGGCGACCTCGACACGGTCGACACAATTCGGGTCGAACACGTCGAGCGGCTCCGGGGCTGGCGCGGTTGTGGTTGTTGTTGTTGTGGTTGTTGTATCGATCGTTGTCGTCGTGGTGCTCGTTGTCGTAGTGCTGGTGGTCGTCGCAGGGTCGGTTGTTGCGACCGTCGTGGGCGTCG
>CAXMZV010000795.1:0-1944 GCA_964199985.1 Candidatus Ilumatobacter isfjordensis
GAACTTCGGTCAGCTACGCCGCAACACCGACCGGTTCATCCACCACCGACTCGACTTGATCGCCCTCGCTATCAGCCTCGTCGTCACCATCAAGCTGATCAAGTGGGCCGACCGATTCAAGATGGCTGCCTGACCTACCGGCGCGCGTTCTTAGGCGGTGATGAACTTCTCGCGGTCCAATGTCTGTTCGCCGTCCCATCGATAGGCGACGAGGTCCCCGCCCATTACGGCGCTGAAGTCGACGCAGGCCGTCGTCGGCGTGCTCGGCTTGGGGTCATTGTCAGTGAACCAGTAGTGCCCGAACAGGACGGGCGGAGCATCGGCGGGATACGGCGGCACCGATCCGGCGATGTCGGTGAGCGGCGTCGGCGGGAGCTTCTCAACACGTTCACCGTTCGGGTCAAAGATCGGCCATGACGGGTGGAGCCGAACGATGTCGCGCAACGTCGTGGCTCCGGTGTTCCACCATTCGGCCCGACCTTTGGTGCGTTTGTTGTCGTCCTTGTCCGTGTACCAGTAGCCGTCCAACCCGACCTCAGGCCCCTTGAGCACCGTCTCGATCGCGTCGTAGGCGGCTGTCCCTTTCGTCGTTCCGTTCCGAACAAGCTCGTCGGTCAGCCCACCGTGGGCGCCGACCTGCATGCGGAGGTGTTCAATCGACTCCTCGTGCCAGCAGGCGTGGACCACTCGGACACCGCCGAGGTCGAGCCACAGCGGGAGCGACATGAACCAGTCGAGGATGCTGCGATGTGTCACCGACCCGAACCCGACCGCTTTGATGAAGGCGTCGTGCTGGCCGTGGTTCTTGTCGGTGTGTGGCCGGCACCAATCGCTGTCGTCGGCATTGCGGGTGGCGAACGCGGCGGCGTTGAATTCGTGATTGCCGATGACCATCTGGGCAGTGCCGTGCTCGACCATCGCTCGCGGGATCGCGACCGACTCGAGCTGGAACGGACCCCGGTCGATTAGGTCGCCAACGAAGATGACCTGCCGCTGCACAGGATGCCGGTAGGCGCCATCGCTGTGGGCGTATCCGAGCTTCTTCAGCAAGGTGCTGAGCTTGTCGGCACACCCGTGCACGTCGCCGATGATGTCGTATCCCGTCACCAGCGCAGTCTGGCAGCGGCTGTGAGTTGACGAGCTCGTCTGGGACTGCCGCCGCCTGTCGAGGTTTCGCGATGACCTCTTCCCACAACGCTCCCGACGGGACTGGTTCAACCGCAAAGCCTCCACGCGACGCACCGCCAGCACGCGAGTGAACCAACGGTCTGATGGCCGGGTGCGAGGCGAAGCGCTCGCGCTGGCGTTTGTTCCCGACGCCTTTGCTGCTCTCGACCTCATCCGATTCGTGAACCATGGTGCCAGTCGCTCTCGCGCGACCAAGTCGACTTTCTGGGTGTCACAGAGTTGATGCAACGCTGTCAGCAGGACAGACGCCCCAGCAAGGGTGTGCATCGCGGTTGGTCAGCGCCAGAGTTCTGAGCCCGACGCGTCCGCAGACGCGTCGACCGGTTGCGGCGCCAGTGCGGACCTGTGCTTCGACTTGTTCAGTCTGGCCAAGAACGGCGCGCTCTCCCGGCGAAGTCGCACGACGCGACGCCAAGCCCTGCTGAACCTTGGCTGACGGGCCAGGCCTGGGTTCACCCGAGGTCGTCGGCACCGCTCAGCCCGTCGATGCGATGTACCTGCCATCGAACACCTTCGGCATCGAGCACGTCGGGAAGCACGCCCTCGCTCGCCTTCGGTGAAAGCCACACCACGTCGGCGATGTCGAGAGCGGCTGCCGTGGCCTCGATGTTCAGCAGGTTCAGTCGGGGGTGCCGGCTTGCTACGCCGGCCATCGTCGACACCGCAGCGCGGGGCTCGGGCAGGCTGATGTCGTCTCGCAAGTGCAAGAGCTGCTCGATTGCGCGGGCCTGCCGGGTGGCACCAATGCGCTCGAAG
>CAXMZV010000796.1:0-1943 GCA_964199985.1 Candidatus Ilumatobacter isfjordensis
TACTACGAACTCGATAGGTCATCCACCTCTATGCGCTGGAACACGTGCTCGGCACTCCAGTTCTTGAACCGGACACTGCTTGACGCCGCCGGTGTCGAAGGCACGCCCACCACGTGGCAGGAGCTGGAAGCCGCGTGTGCAACGTTCATGGCATCTGACGCTGCAACCGATTCGTGCGCGACCTGGCCGAACCACAGCTGGTTTGTCGAGCAGGACATTGCTCTGCAGGGCGAACTGTTGGCAAACAACGACAACGGCCGCTCAGCGCGCGCCGACGAGGTGTTCGTCAACTCCGATGCGATGGTCGACTACGTCACCTGGTGGAAGGGTATGGCCGATCAGGGCTACTACACCTACACGGGAACCCAGCGCGACTGGAGTGGCACGTTCAACCTCTTCTCAGCGCAGAATGCCCCGTTCCTGTTCTACTCGTCGTCTGACACGACCGCACTCACCGAAGCAGGCGTCGATGGCGGCTTCGAGGTCGAGGCTGCATTCCTTCCTCGCAACGAAGCAGCCACTGACGGCGGCGCCCTCATCGGCGGCGCGACCAACTGGGTGATCAACGGGCTCGACGAGCCGACCCAAGATGGCGCCATTGCCTGGGTCAACTTCCTGTCGAACCCCGAAAACGCAGCGGCGTGGCACGAGACGACCGGGTACATCCCGATCACCGAAGCGTCAATCTCGCTGCTCGAGGCTGAAGGATGGTACGACGCCAACCCGAACCAGCGGATCGCCAGTGAGCAGCTCGCTGCTTCGCCTGATACTCCGGCCACGGCCGGTGCGCTGCTCGGCAACTTCGTTGCCATCCGCGACGTGATCACCGAAACAATCGAATCGGTGCTCGTGAACGGCGACGATCCGGCCGAAGCGCTGGCTGCGGCCCAGGAGAAGGCCCAGGCACTCCTCGACGAGTACAACCTGCTCTTCGGCGACGGCTGAATCCTTCCATCTGATTGACGGGCCGGGGAGCCAACCGCTCCCCGGCCCGTGAATCGAACTCATTTCCGGACCTGTCAACCGTGCCTCTGCTTGCACTCCTCGCCCTCCTCGTTGCTGCCGCCGTCGGCGCAGCAATTTTGGCGCGGGGCGGGGGGGTCGGCGCCATGCCGCTGCGGCTGCTCGGTGGTGTGCTGGGCGGAGGCCTCGGTGCGCTGGCAGTCAGCGCGCCATTGGACTTCTGCACGTTCAGCGACGAGTACGAGACCAAGGACCTTGTCTTCGGCCTGGTCTTGATGACACTCGGTGCAGCAGCAGGAATCGCAGCCGCACGAGCCGTCTTCGCTCCGGGGAAGCCGTCGGCGAATGAAGTCAGCCACGCTGTGTGGCGCAGTTGGTGGATGCCGTGGGCACTGCTCTCACCGACGCTCGCGGTGTTGATCGTCTTCCTCTACTGGCCGGCGCTGCGGACGATCCGGTACTCGACGAAGCTGGCTCGCCTCTCCAACCCGAAACGTATCGACCGGTGCACGTTCAACTTCACCGAACTGGTCGGCCCATCTCGGCCATGGCTGGCGCTGGTACTCGCAGGTCTGGGCATCGCTGGCATCCTCGCTGGGGTACTGCTCGACCGTCAGGGCGCGCGGATGAATCGCAACGCCCGCACATTGGCCGCAGCAGTGAGCACGGTGGCGTTGTTGAGCTCGTTGGCGTTCGTGTTCACCGACGACTACCGCCAGGTGTACGTCGTCACGATGATCATCTCGATCGGCACCGTGGTCGGCGGGCTGACCATCTCGTTGGGAATCGCGTTCATCTCATACCAACCAATCCGCGGCGCATCGGTCTATCGCACCCTGCTCATCTGGCCGTATGCGATGAGCCCCCCAATCGCTGGCATCTTGTTCTTCGTCATCTTCGACGCCAACACTGGCATCATCGACCATTGGACGACCTCCCTGCTCGACACCGGTCTCGCCGACTACCGCGCCAGTGCGGTC
>CAXMZV010000797.1:0-1942 GCA_964199985.1 Candidatus Ilumatobacter isfjordensis
CTTCATAACCGAGACCGATGACGACGAGGAGGTCGGCGTTCTCCATTGTTTCGGCCTGCTTCGCCGAGGGTGCGAACTCGTGAGCGTCGGCTCCGACCGGCACGATCACCTCGACCTCGAGTTCTGAACCGACGAGATCGCCGAGCGCGGTGGTGACCATGTCGCCAGCGATGCTGGTTGTCACGACCACGGTTGGCAGATCGCCGTCGCCACCGCGAGCGGAATCTGACTCTGACCCGCATGCACTGCCGACGAGTACGGTCGTCGCGATCAGTGAAGTAAGAATCTTTCTCATTTTGGTAGACTAATGGGAATCACTCTCAATATGTCACAGCAATCCGACAGAAATCAGCAGACCGCCGCCGCGAGCCGCACCGCGCCCGCGATCGAGGTTCGTGACATTCGCGTGCACCGCGGCGGACACGAAGTGCTGCAGGTCGAGCACCTTGACATCCCAGCCGGCGTGACGGCGCTCGTCGGCCCGAACGGTTCGGGTAAGTCGACACTGCTCCACGCCATCGCCGATGTACTTCCCATTCGATCGGGCTCCATCAAGGTGAATGGTGACGTCGCCTACGTGTTGCAGACGCAGCACGCATCCGAGCACTTGTTGGTGACGGCGGGGGAAGTGGTTGCCCTGGCCCGGGCGGCCGAGCGCGGACCGTTCCGGCGGCTCAAGGCCGATGACCGTGCAGCGATCCGGACCGCCATGGAGCGCCTCGATGTCGCCGACCTCTCCAACCGGCACCTCGCCGAGGTGTCGGGCGGCCAACGCCAGCGGGTGTTCGTTGCGCAGGGGCTGGCGCAGAACGCCGAGGTGCTCCTGCTGGACGAACCGGTCGCCGGCCTCGACATCGTGTCGATCCGCCAGATCAGACAGATCATCAACGAAGAACGCGACGCAGGCCGCGCCGTCGTCGTCGCCACGCACGACCTCGACGAAGCCGCCCGAGCGGACTACGTCGTGCTCGTCAATGGCACGGTCATCTCATCGGGCACGCCGGCCGAGGCGTTAACTCCTGAAAATCTCAAGGCGGCGTACGGCGGCCGAGTTCTCGAATTGGGTGACGACCTGGTCGCTATCGACGACGGCGTCCACCATGCCGACCACGAGCACCACCACCACGACCACTAAGACGACTTGGTGCCAGGCACCAACTCGTCCCTCGCTCGTCGGACTCAGCGGTCTTCAAGATCCGGTCCGAGATCAGTAGATCGCGATCAGCGTCGCCAGAAATCGAGGGGATCAGCTTGAGGACGGAAGCCAACGGCCTCAGCCATTGCGGCGGCGTCTTCGAAGCCATGTCCGACCCTGGCGCCTTCGTGCGCATCGGAGCCGAATGAGACCGCTGCACCTCCCTCGTCGAACCACCAACGCAGGATCACTTCGTCGAGTGGTCGGCGCGTGTTGATCTCGAGGATTCGACCCGCCCCGTGCACCGCTCGTAGCGTTTGGCGATACTCCTCTTCGAAGTCGGCCGGATCGTGACGGCGTCCCGCACGTTCGATTTGGCGGGTGACGTAGTCGATGTGTGCGAAGACTTCGAACACATCACTCTGCTCGACCAGTCGGATCGCCTCGGCCAAGTAGTCGCGCACTGCGCTGGCGTCCTGCTCGGCGCTGACTTCGTGAGCATGCCACTCGTCGATCAGTCGCGTTTCGCCGCGCACCTGCGTCGAGTGCAGCGATCCGAGCACCCGCTCGAACGATCCGCTGGCCAGAAGCTCCGCGGTCCGGTCCGGAAACCAGTGCGGCTCGCCGATCTCCAGACCCGTGAGGATCCGAAGGCTGGGAAAGCGTGCCCGACACGCTTCCACCGATTCGAAGTAGGCGTCGACCTCGACGGGCGGCGCATGAAAGCACGAATGGTCGTCCAGCCCGGCTGCGATGCGTGGATCGGCCGCGGTCCGCTCGTCGTGGATCGCCCAGGCCGCCATGTCG
>CAXMZV010000798.1:0-1932 GCA_964199985.1 Candidatus Ilumatobacter isfjordensis
GCTGTTGCAGCGGATGCGACGATGATCACCACGACGAACGGCGCCCGCTTCCAGAGCGCAAGCCCTGCAGCAACCAATCCCACCAGCCGAGCGTCGATGTCAATCGACTGCCCGTCGCCGAGCGTCGACACGACGGCGAGTGCCGCGAGCAAGGCGGCCGGGAGCAGGTCGACCACTCGTTGGACGCTCGTCGGCAACGAGCGTGCACCGAGCACCAGTGGCCCGGCCGACTTCATGGCGAAGGTCCCCACCGTCATCACGATCAACACCACCATTGCGTCACTCACGACTGGACACCTCCACAGAAGTGGGACCGGCTCGTCCGGCAGCAAGTACACCGAGCATTGCGGCCAAGATCGGCACGCCAGCTGGAGTGAACGGGATGAGCACGACGGCGATCGCCGCACCAGCAACTGCCGTCCGCAGTTGGGGCCGCTGCGATAGCCGCGGCCACAGCAGCGCCAGAAAGGCTGCCGGGCCAGCGGCATCGAGTCCCAGGTCGGTGATGAGGTCTCCTGCGCCAGAGAACACAAGATGTCCAACAATCGTGGTCAAGTTCCAGACGATGAACACGCCGATGCCGGCAACGAGGTACGCATAGCGGCGGAGCCCGAGATCGGTCTGCGAGGTGCCGACCGCTGTGGACTCGTCGATCATCAACTGTGACATTGCCGCCCGTTGCCAGAGCGCTCCGGTCAAGGCCGGCGCCATGATCACGCCGAACGCCAGTGATCGAACGTTGAGCAGGAGGCCAGCCACGGCGGCCGAGATGATCGAACCCCCATCGCCGAGAATCTCGACGGCGGCAAACTGTGAGCTGCCACCGAAAACGAGGGTGGAGAAGCCGATCGCCTCGAGGAGCGTCAGCCCGGCCGTCGCTGCACTGGCACCAAACACAATGCCGAACGGAGCAACAGCGGCGACGATCGATGCAGCTTGCCGATGAATTGCTCGACGGGCGCGAGTCGAATCCGCCGACATCACCACAGTCTGCACAACATCACGCCCCGCCAGCACATCTCGCGCCATGCCCTGGACAGGGCGCGGCGTCTGGAATAGATCGCAATGGGGCATGGTTGTACCGATGCTGCGCGCAATCGAGGCGCACAAGGAGCCACCATGACCACATCACGCACCCTCACTCACTGGACTCGCCGGGGTGCCGCGCTCGCCGTTGCGGCGGTGCTGGGTGCTGCGTGCGGCGGGGGCGATGGAGCCGAAGAGCCCACCGGACCGACCCTGCCAGCCGATGCCAACGCCATCGTGACGGCATCGGCGGCAGCGATGGGCGACGTGATGAGCGTGCGGTTCGACCTCCGCCGCGACGGTGCGCCGGTCTACATCGACCAGTTCGAATCGATTGCGATCGATCGCGTCGTGGGAGAGTTCACCGTTCCTCAATCAGCTCAGGCCGCGCTCGATGTCGAGGTCAATGGCTCCTTGAAGACCCAGCTAGCGGCCATCGCGCTCGGCCCCGAAGTGTGGCTGTCGAATCCCATCACCGGTGAGTTCGAGACGTTGCCTGACGGCTACGACATCGACCCCTCGCGCTTCTTCGACCCCGAAGACGGCTGGCGCCCGCTCCTCGCTGGTCTTACCGATGTCGAACTCGTCGGGCTCGAGCAACGCGACGGCGACAACGGCGGCGAGCGGTATCACGTGCGCGGCACCGCCACCGCTGCGCAGATGAAGATCATCACCGCGGGGTTGGTCGGCAATCAGAACGTCGAGATCGACTTCTGGATCCAACCGGTCACCGCACTCGTGCGCAGCGCTGAGTTCACCACCACCGCGGCCCAGGACGCTGGGAATGTCGACTGGAGCCTCGAGCTCAGCCAATACGGCGACGAGTTCACGATCGTGCCGCCGGACGAGTTGCAGTGACCGAGGTGTCTACTGCGTCCGACCCGAGTCGGACATCCGATCGCCGCA
>CAXMZV010000799.1:0-1919 GCA_964199985.1 Candidatus Ilumatobacter isfjordensis
CCCGATCGACGAGGACGGCGAAGCTGAGGAAGACGTTATCGAGAACGTTGATTCCGGCGCGCCCGTCAACGACGCCGTCGAACCGCACTGGGTCGACGACACCGAATCCACTGACGCCGAGCAGGTGGACGCTGATATGAGTGACGGCACCATCGATGAACCGGCTGCTGATCAGAACGAGGACGACCGATGAACCGCCGCTCGATCCCCGCCCTCGTCGTGGTGTTGGCCGGCATGATTGCCCTCGTCGTCGTCGGGCGAAACACCGAAGAACGGCCCATCCCGGTGTTCTCGTCGCCGGCTGGCACCTGGATGCCTTCGGTGACCGATATTGGTTCGCTGACCGGCAGCTGGTTCTGCCCCGGAGTTCCGGCGACTGGCGAGGACGGCGTCGGTGGCTCGGTCGTGATCTCCAACCGAGCCAGCGACGTGCTCGAAGGCCGGTTCACCGTGCTCAGCCCCGAGGGGCTCGCAACTGAGCAAAGCTTCACTGTGGGTGCCTGGTCGCAGAGCACGATCGATGTCGACGCGTTCGTCACGGCCGCATTTGCAAGTGTTGTCGTCGAGATCGATGGCGGGCAGGGGTTTGTCGAGCAGGTGGCGAATCATCCCGCCGGCGACTCCGTCACGCCATGCGCGGATGACACGTCGAGTGCCTGGCATCTCGCCGATGGGTTCACCGCTGGCGGGAGCACCGAGACGCTCGTGCTGACCAACCCGTACGACGACCTCGTCTTGACTGACCTCACGTTCTCGACCGAGTCCGGGTTCAGCGAGCCCAACGCGTTCAAGGGATTCTCAGTCCCACCGAAGTCGGTGAAGGTGATTTCGATTGCCGAACTCGGCAACCGTGACGAGCCAATCATCGCGGCGAGCGTCACGACTCGAAGCGGCCGCCTTGTGGTCGGCCGAGCGCAGCACTTCACGGGTGCGGGCCGCCTCGGTTACGACGTGTCGCTGGCCGCGCCAGCGCTGCGCGACCAGTGGTGGTTTGCCGACGGCGAACGCGGCGACGGCATCACCGAGACATTCTCGATTTACAACCCGACAGACAACGACGTCTCTGTCACGCCGTTCTTCTTGGGGCTCCCCTCTGAGTTCGACGGTGGCGGGTTCGCCCCGATCGAGGTCCCGGCGCGTCAGGTCGTCGTGTTCGCGCCATTCGACGGTGTCGCAGACGACACTGACGACGCCACGTCCGATCCGGATTTCTTCACCACGCGCATACCGAATGGACGCCACGCGATCGTCTTCTCCACGTTGTCGGACCCATCGGTGGTTGTGGAGCGCGTGCTCACACGCCCGTTCGGCGACACCATCGCCACCAGCGTCGTGCAAGGCGCTCCGCCGCGGCCCGATGGATTCGTGGCCAACCGCTGGCACATCGGCATCGGGCCGACCGAGCCGACCGAAGCAGCGTTGGTCGTCTACAACGTCGACCAGGAGCAGGCGACGATCACGATCGAGGCAGTCGGCCCTGGCGGACCGTCTGCGATTCCGAGTCTCACCGACATTCCGCTCGCACCCGGCGCCGTGCTCACGATCGATCTCGTCGCTCCTGATGCACTCGGGCAAGAGCTCATCCTCAACGCCTCGAATCGTGTCTTCATCGAGCGGTCGCTCGACCGGGGTGGACAGCTTTCGGGTCGTTCGGGCTCGTGGGCACTGCCCGCTTCTGACCTCTGACCGCTGACGCAACGGCCGGTCGGGGGCGGATCGCGCCGGGTGGGTACGGTCGGTGACGGTGAACGAACCGACGGTCGACCCGAACGCGATGCCCGAACCGGGACGCGACGCGTGGCCGGCGGTTGGGGTGACGACGTTGGTCTTCTTCTTCCTCGTCGTCATCGACGTCTCGGCCGTCAACGTTGCGTTCCCATCCATTCGTGACGACTTCGAGGTGTCGGACGCGACGTTGG
>CAXMZV010000800.1:0-1918 GCA_964199985.1 Candidatus Ilumatobacter isfjordensis
ACGTGTCGAATCGAACCGTCGAGGGGCGCTCGATGCGCTCCAGCGTCAACTCCCAGCGGATCGTGTCGCTCAGGCGTTGGCCGATTCCCCCAACAGCGACCGTTGGCGCGATGTTGCGGAGCAGTGTCTGGCCTGCGGCAACTGCACCGCGGTCTGTCCGACATGCTTCTGCACGACCGTGAACGACATCGGAGATCTCACCGGGACCCGGATCGACCGGCATCGTGAATGGGAGTCGTGCTTCAGTCTGGAGTTCAGCCGCGTCGGGTCGTCGCCGATCCGCTCGTCGCTTGCCTCGCGATATCGCCAGTGGATGACACACAAACTCGGAACGTGGCATGACCAGTTCGGCGAATCTGGTTGCGTCGGTTGCGGACGGTGCACCACGTGGTGCCCCGTCGGCATCGACTTCGTGAACGTGGCATCCGGCTTCGTCGACGACATTGCCGACGATCAGGGTGAGGAGTGTTCGTGATCGCTCCATCCGACATGCTGGTCGAGCCGGTGCCAGATGTGCCCGCGTCGTATCGGGTCGTGGCTCGCCAACTCGAAACGGTGGACGTCGTCACGCTGCGGGTGCAGCCGGTCCAGGGGCCGTTGCCGTCGTATCGCCCTGCGCAGTTCGCGATGATCGGCGTCGCTGGTGTGGGCGAGGTCCCGATTTCGATCAGCTCGCGTGTCGACGACCACACCGCCCAGGCGTACACCGTGCGGCGTGCGGGTGCGGTCACGACGCGGCTGTTTGATACACAAATCGGCGACATCGTCACGGTCCGCGGACCGTTCGGGCGTCCTTGGAACGTCGCCCGAGCCGCAGGAAAACATGCAGTGTTCGTCGCCGGAGGAATCGGCCTCGCTCCGCTGCGAGCAGCGATCGCTCAGCTCGTCCAGTATCGCACGGCGGATCGCGTGTCGGTGCTGGTCGGGGCGCATGGGCCAGAGCATCATCTCTTTGGCGGGTGGCTGGCTGAGCTGGCCGCAGACGGCGTGGCCGTGTTCCTTGCCGTCGATTCGATCAGCGAGCGCGGATCGTGGAACGAGCATGTCGGCCTCGTCACCGACCTCATTCCGCAGGCGCTCGACGACGATCCCGTTGCTGCGTTCATCTGCGGACCCGACCCGATGATGGCTGCGACCGTCGCGTCGTTGCGTCACTTCGGTGTGGCCGATGACGACATCGAGGTGACGTTGGAACGCAACATGCAGTGCGCGAATGGCTGGTGCGGTCATTGTCAACTCGGACCGCTTCTGGTCTGTTGCGATGGCCCCGTCGTGACGTCGACCGAACTGGGCACACTCCTCGAGCAGGCCGAACTGTGAGCCGGCCCGTCGTTCTCGCTCGACCCGATCGAACGCCGACGCTCGCTGTGTGGAAGTTTGCGTCGTGCGACGGATGTCAACTCTCCCTGCTCGACTGCGAAGACGAGCTTCTCGCCGTCGCTGACAATCTCCGGATCGCTTCGTTTCCTGAAGCGAGCAGTGCGATGGTCGAAGGACCGTATGACCTGTCGCTGGTTGAAGGGTCCATTCGACGCAGGACGACGCGGAGCGGATTCGGGAGATCCGGCAGCAATCGGCAGTGCTCATCACCATCGGGGCGTGTGCGACGGCGGGCGGGATTCAAGCGCTCCGCAATGGCGCAGACATCGAGGAGTTCGTGTCGATCGTGTACGCACATCCCGAGTACATCTCCACGCTTGCCACTTCGACACCGATTGCTGATCATGTCGATGTCGATTTCGAGCTGCGCGGCTGCCCGATCGATCGGGGCCAACTGATCGAGGTCATCACGGCGTTTCTCACACGCCGAGCACCGCGCGTCGCCTCGACCAGCGTGTGCTCGGAATGCAAGGCTCGCAGCGTCGCCTGCGTGATGGTGGGGACCAGGCGCCGTGTCTGGGTCCGGTGACGCATGCGG
>CAXMZV010000801.1:0-1912 GCA_964199985.1 Candidatus Ilumatobacter isfjordensis
CCTTGGACTTGAAGTGATTCACGGCCGCGGTGAACGACTCTCCGGTGGCATTCTCCGTGAACGTCTGGGCCAGGGCGGCCCGGTTCTTGGCACTCCCCGTGTTGTTCGGGTCGAGGAACCCTGCGCTGTCGAGCACCGCAGAAGCCCCGCTGAGCGACACCGTCGCCGGCTTATAGATGAACGCCACCTTGATGACATCGGGTCCCGTCACCCCGATGGGCACGAGGTCGTAGGTCCCGGCTCCGACCACATCGTTCAAGCCGGCAACGAGATCGGTCACGGCCGCGTCGTCAACGTTGTTCTCGATCTCGATCAGCCCGACGACATCGGCATCGATGTCCGCCAGCGCAGCGATGATCTTCGTGCGTTGCCGTTCGAATTCGTTGGCATCATCTGCACCTCGACAGCCCTGATCTTCGTTGGGCCCACAGATCGGGCCGGCGTTGTCCAGGGTCGTGAAGTAGTTGAGCACGTTGAAGGCCGCCACCGTCAGGTCACCGCCGACGTCGTCCGGTGCGAGAGGCCGCGGGTCCACGGCCGTGTAGTCGGCACCCGCGGTCGGATGGATCCGATAACCGAAGCTGTCGTGCATCACACCGACCACGTTGGCGACCAGGTCTCCACCGCGGAACAGGTTGTCCAGATCGAACACGTCACCGTTGGGATGGCGCGCCGGGTCCGGGTTCGAGGCGGTGCGACCGTCGTCCAAGGTGATCAGGGACCGAGCATTCAGATCGGCCAAGGCAGCTGCCGCGGCCGAACCGGGTTCGAAGACCGCGGTGGGTTGCTGCAAGCGTTCGGTCCCGAGCACCATCTCGCCGAAGCGATCGAAGTTGAAGTACTCGCTGATGGTCATCGACTGCGCCACGGTCAGGCCCATGCCCTCGAAGTGCTCGAAGTCGTTCGTCACCGATACCGGGAACGACAACGCCACCGGCGTCGCGACTTGTCCATCTCCGGTCACAGTGACCGAGGTCACGTTGGTGATCTCGGTCACATCGAAGAACTCGATCGCCGTGCCCGTGACCATGACCGTATCGCCCATGGCCACTTCGACGGTCGAAGCACCCTCGAACACGTAGATACCCTCGGATGTAGCGGGGTCTGCGTCGACGTCGAAGTCCTCCTCCTGCACGAAGAACCCGTTGAGGTCGGTCTCCTGGAAATCGCCGACGACCACACCCTCCACGGTGACCGTGGCACCGGGGACGGGCGTCGTGGATCCGGGCCCTTGCACTTCGTGGATGAAGAGATCCAGGGCCGGCGCCTCGCACACGTTCTCAGCGCCCGGTGTCGGGAGCCACTGGTCGTAGGTGTCGGTGTTGCGTTCGCCTCCGGTGCCGTTGGGGCACCGCTGGTTGGAATCGACCGTTGAGCTGGTACCCCCACCCTCGTTGACCTGCGGCTGACCCGCATTGAGCAACACCAACACACCGGCATCATCCGAATCGTTGGTGTCGTACACGAGGGCGTCGACCAGACCGTCGGTCGTCACCGGCGTGTCGTTGGGGAAGTCGGAGGCGTCCGCGGTCAACAACGCCACCGCATCCGCACCGTTCTGGATCAAGTTCGTGTTGGGGGACACGTCCAGGTCGCAGTTCGCGACGTTGGCCGCATCTCCACACAACACGAAATATCCGTCGGCGCCGGTCGACAGACCGTCGAGATCGAACGCGAGATACGAGGCGTCATCAGATCCGTTGAACAACACCAGGGCAAGCCCCGTCAGATCCGTGTTCCCGGACCCGCCATCGAACAACTCAACGAACTCGGCGGCATCAGTCGACACCTGATCCGCATCGACCTCATTGATCACTACGGATGGCGGAGCGGAGGTAGCGGTGTAGGTCCCGATCGGGAACGGCGTTGCCGCCGTGGCGTTGCTGGTCTCGCCGTCGAGTGCGTTCGGGCC
>CAXMZV010000802.1:0-1905 GCA_964199985.1 Candidatus Ilumatobacter isfjordensis
TGTGTCAGGGCGGATCGACCGAACCGCCGGTTGTCGCGCCCCCGGTTGTCGCGCCCCCGGTTGTCGCGCCCCCGGTTGTCGCGCCCCCGGTTGTCGCGCCCCCGGTTGTCGCGCCCCCGGTTGTCGATCCGTCGGTCGTCGCACCCCCGGTGGTGTCTCCAGTGGATCCGTCCGTCGTTCCACCGTCCGTCCCACCGTCTGTTCCGCCGTCTGTTCCGCCGCCATCGTCGGTCGTGTCCGTGCTGCCATCAGTCGAACCGCTGTCGGTCGTTCCACCGTTGTCGGTGGCCCCATCGGTCGTACCATCGGTGTCAGTCGAGTCGGTCGTGCCGGTGCCACCGTCGGTTCCCTCATCAGTGGTCGATCCGGTCGTGCCGCCGTCGGTCGAGCCGTTGCCGGACGTCGTCGAGGAGGAACCGCCGGACGTCGATGATCCGCTCGTCGATGATGATGATCCGCCACTCGACGATGACCCGCGTGATGTCGAGCCGCTGCTCGAGCCGCGGGTGTTCGGCGAACCATTGCCGTCGCTGATGGCGGAATCGTCTCGGAACTGCGACCGAATGCAATCGGCCTCTCCGCTCGGCGCTTCACCCAATGCAGCTGCGGTGAGGTCGACCAGCACGATCTCGCCCGCGTCGTTTGGGTGGAGGCCATCGGGACGAAGCACACCCGGCGTCCGGGCAGCAGTCGCCCAATCGATCAGCGTGACATTCGGGTAGTCAGCGACGAGGCCCTCGATCACCTCGGTGACTTCGGCGTAGTTGGTTCGATACTCCGTGACAGTGAAGAGCAACGTCGGACGCGGCGCAAGCCGATCCAGAATCGTCCGCATCTTCGTGTCGTAGTTCTCCTGGTCTCCGTTGTAGTTGCTCCCGAGGAACACCGCAGCGGCATCCCAGTCATCGTCGCCTGCGGGGACCGGTTCGGTCGAGGTCGTGGAGTCCACATCGGCCGCGTCGGATTCACCCGTCGATGGCTCGGGGACGAGTCGGCGGACGACGCTGACGCCGAACTCGACGAACCGACCAGCCTCAGCAGCGACTTCAACAGCCCAGCCGAGTGGCTCGAGTCCTGCGCAGAGCTCACCGCCGTAGCGGGTCTCGGCGCCAGCGAAGATCGAGTCACCGATCATCAACAGCCGATTTCCCGCAACTTGATCGCCGACCAATTCGGCGAGGTCACCGTCGGCAGTGAGTGGACGAGTGATGACAACAAGCGGCTCAATCGCAGATGGCGACGTGGCAGGAATGGTCGCCGGGAGCACGCCGACACCCGGAACCGTGGGAAGCGGCGTGGCCACCGGGGTGGTTGCCGGATCGCCAGTGCCGGCAACGGATCCACCGCATGCAGCCAGCACCGTGGCGAGAGCGATCCAGGGGCGGCGCATCTCCCTCATTGAATCGCAGATTCGCCCCGACCTGACGTCGCCAGGCGAAAAAGAACCAACGCGATCCTCACGGTGCAGGACACCGCGTGGATCGCGTCGGTTTCGTCAGAAACGCCAGTCAGACGACCAGCGGTCTCGTGCTCAGCTGTTGGATCGGAGCTGATCGCGGATCTCGGTGAGCAAGTCGACCTCGCTCGGCCCGTCTGCTTCCGCTTCCTCTTCCGGGCCCTTGGACTTGTTGTAGGCCTTGACCAGCAGGAACAGAATGAACGCCACTGCGAGGAAGCTCACCAGCGCGCTGATGACGAGCCCGATGCTGATGAATGCGTCGCCGATGTCGAAGCCGATGGCGGCGAAGTCCGGCTCGCCGAAGATCGCGGCGATGATCGGCAAGATGACTCCTTCGAGGATCGCGTCAACGATCGTCTTGAAATACAGCGCAAGGATCAGACCGACAGCGATGGTGACGACGTCACCCTTGTCGATGAAATCCTTGAACTCTGAGATCATGTTCC
>CAXMZV010000803.1:0-1899 GCA_964199985.1 Candidatus Ilumatobacter isfjordensis
GCCGTCGTGTGAAGAGGTAGGCGAAGGCCGGACGCGTGTACCCGATCCCTCGTCCGTTCTCGTGGGTGACTCGATGGTGGTGGTCTGTTCCTTCTTGGGGACGAGGTAGGTGTCGAGGTCGATGTTGGTCGAGCGGTAGGTGCCGTCGCTGCTCGCGAGGACGCCGGTGAGTTCGTAGCGTGGGTCGATGGATGCCATTGCGGCGTCGCCGTGGCTGGGGTTGACGAGCAGGGTTCCGCCGACACGGAGATGGTTCGTGCAGTGTTCGGAGATGAATCCTGCGTAGAGGGACACGAGAAGGTCGAACGATTCGTCGGCTTCGGGCAAGGGTGTTTGGTAGTCGAGGTGGTGAAACTCGACGCTTGCGGCCCCCGTGGGCATGTCGACTGCCCGTCGTTTGGCGTCGACGAGTGCAGCGACCTCATCGGGCTGGTCGAAGAACTTCGCGGCACGTTTGTCGGTGTCGACGTAGGTGACGTCGTCGAACCAAACCGACGGCGCGATGTCGACGTAACTGCCGGGATACAGCACCCGCGCGGCGTGCGGGACGATCTCCGCGATGCTGCCGAACAGGCGGACCCGGTCGTTGGTATGGATGTCGTACTCGGCGTGAAACTGGGCAACCTTGCTGGGTGAGGTCATCAGGCGGCTGCAGTGTCGGTTGGGTACCAGTCGTGGATAATCATCGCTGCAGCCATACCGCCGGCGTTGGCTGACTCGATGCCGCCCATCCACCCCTGCACGTCTCCTGCAGCCCACACCCTGTCGACGTTGGTTCGTTGCGTTTCGTCGACGGCGACGTAGCCGTGCTCGTCGAGACCCAGACCGAGGGTGTCGACCAGGTCGGTCACGAGCGGCGTCGGTTCCTCGGGTGGCTTGAAGAGCAACGTGGCGACCTCGACCGTCTCGCCCGAGTCGAGCGTGACGCTTTCCAGCTTCCCGCCGTCGTGTTGGAGGGCCGTGATGTTGCCAACATGGACGGCGGCATCTGTTGTTGCAACGTCATCAGCTGGAGCGGCCTCGGTCTCGGTGGGGGCCGAGGTGTCGGCTGCGGGTCCTGGGTCGTCGGAGACGCAAGCCGCGAGCACGAGTGCGCCTGCAGCGAGTAGGCCGATGCGGTGAGGGGTGATGAACATGTGGGTGTCTCCTGTCTGGGGACCGCAGAGCGCTGCTTCGATATCTGGTCGATGAGCGACCGGCAACGCGCTTCTTGTCCGACGTGCGTCGGTGCGGCAGATGGGGAACCCGCTTCGGAGACAGCGTATTCCCGCGTCTTGGGCCGCGGGCGAACTGTGCGAGTGCCACCGATTCTGTTGCCTGATCCGCAGCGACGACGACGATGGCGGCGCCGATCATGCGCCGGCGCGGCGTACGTGATGTCGTCGCGTCGTCGCTGTCGGGGACCACGATGCCATCAAAGATTGCTTGGGTCATGCGTGGGAAACCCGCACCACCGTCTTTCCATTCCTGGTGACCGAGCGGGACACGGATCGGACGGGGGCCGGGCCGGTGGGAATCGTTTTGGATCCGGCCGGCGGGCTGACAAAATCCGGGAAATCGTCGACCGGCTTCGCGCTGCTTGCAACCGCGCTCGACCCGATCAGACAACGAGAACAAAACTCGATTCACGCAGCGCGCTCACGGCACTGCTGCGATCGTTCACCTGCGCGGGAGTCCGGAACTGCCGATTCATGTTTTGCAGACGGGAACGACGCGGTCTTGCATCGTGATGAACCGTCTGCAATGCTTGCGTCCGCAACGATTGTTGCGCTGAGGCCCGGGGAGGCAACCATATGAGCGAGCAGCAGGTACGAATCACACCGACCACGAACGGGCCCTACCAAGTCGAAGGTACGTCTTCGATCACCCGGATGCGTGACGGCACCGAGATCGACAAAC
>CAXMZV010000804.1:0-1884 GCA_964199985.1 Candidatus Ilumatobacter isfjordensis
TCAGTACCTCCGCGAGGACCTGACGTTGTTCACCTACCTCCACCTCGCCGCATACCCTGCCGTGGCCGAGGCGCTGCTCGCCTCGAAGACGACCAGCGTGGCGTACGAAACGGTCCAACTCGACAAAGGATCACTCCCCCTGCTCGCACCGATGAGCGAGGTCGCCGGTCGACTCGCCCCGCAGATGGGCGCACACTTCCTCGAACGCCACAAGGGTGGGCGCGGCGTCTTGATGGGTGGGGTGCCCGGAGTCAGCCCGGCCAAGGTCGTCGTGCTCGGCGCCGGCAACGTGGGCTGGAGCTCGGCCGTCATCGCCGCTGGCATGGAGGCAGAAGTGACGGTGCTCGACATGAATCTCGAACGGCTGCGCTATGTGGATCAGATCCACAAGGGCCGCATCTCGACGCTGGCTTCCAACCAAGGCTCGATCGAGCGCACGGTGATGGAGGCCGACCTCGTGATCGGTGCAGTGCTCGTCGCTGGCGGACGCGCCCCGGTCGTTGTGAGCGAAGACCTCGTCAAGCAGATGAAGCCGCGCTCGGTCATCGTCGACGTGGCCGTCGACCAGGGCGGGTGTATTGCCACCACTCGTGAGACCACTCACGACGACCCCGTCTTCGAACTGCACGGTGTGGTGCACTACGCCGTCGGCAACATGCCGGGCGCGGTGCCGCACACGAGCACGTACGCACTCACGAACGCCACGCTCCCCTTCCAGCTGCAGGTCGCGCTGCACGGCGCTGTCGAGGCCGGCCGGCGCAACGCGGCGATCGAGCACGGCATCAACACCGTGAACGGCCACCACACGAACACCATCGTTGCCGAGTCGCTCGACACGACGGCCGTCAGCGCCTTCGACGCCTGACCACGACGGGCAACGCAAACCTCGCGCCCGACACCCCGCGTGGGTGCTGTCATACCTAGTGTCAGGGCATGGGAATCACGCCAGTCGACGAACTCGACATTCCATCGATCGATCCTGCGACGTTCGAGATGTCGCACACCGACGCCCTCGCGGCATCGATCCAGCTCGCCGATCAGACATGGATCGCCAAGAGCCTGTTCGGCTACTCCATCCTCACGTACGACGACGTCACGGCGATCCTGCGCGACAAGCGGTGGCACAACGCAGCGTCAAAAGTCCCCGAGATGCGCGGCATCACCGACCCGGAACTGATCGGCAACCGCGGCAAGCCGTCGATTCTTGCTGCCGAAGGTGATGTCCATACCCGGTTGCGACGTCTCGTCGCGAAGGCGTTCTCGCCCCGTTCCGCCGACCGGCTCAGGCCGTTCATGCGCGACGTGATGAACGGGCTGATCGATCCGGTTGCCGCCTCGGGTCACGCCGACATCGTCAACGACATCTGCGAGCCGTATCCGATTCCGATCATCTGCGAACTGCTCGGTGCACCCAAAGAAGACTGGCAGCTGTTCTCGCGCTGGGCCGAAGACGTGTTGCGCATCTTCAATGCCACCGTGCTCGACGAACTCGACATCATCAAGAAGGCCCGGACCGAGCTGACCGAGTACACGATCCAGATGATCGCTGAGCGGCGGACCGACCCGCGCGAGGATCTGCTCACCGACCTGATCGCTGCCGAAGAAGACGGCGACCGGCTCGACACCGAAGAACTCGTGATGATGGTCAATGCGGTGATCATCGGCGGCACCAACACCACCCGCAATCAGCTCGGTTGCTCGGTGGCGCTCTTCGCCGAACATCCCGACCAATGGAAACTCCTCGCGGACGACCCCGACATCGCACCCCGCGCCGTCGAGGAGTCGATGCGCTACTTCGGCGCCATTCGCGGCACCGGCCGCTTCGCCAGCGAGGACACCGTCTACCGCGACGTGCTCTTCCCTGCCGGCACGTTCGTGTTTCCG
>CAXMZV010000805.1:0-1881 GCA_964199985.1 Candidatus Ilumatobacter isfjordensis
ATCGCCCGTCGAACGACGTCGTGATGAACCAGCCGAGTGCAGTGCCGAGCACCGTGCCTGCTGCCACCGGTGGGAGGAGTTCCCATCGCACTGCCCGATTCATCTCGGCTGCGGGAGCGCCGAGCAAGCCCAGCACGGCGACTTCTCGTCGACGCCGCCGGGCCGTGACGACGCAGAGCCCGACGACCGCGAGGAGTGCGAGGGCCAGCGCTGCGGCACTCGCCGCCAGGTAACCGCGCCGAACGGCACCGACGAGCGGGTCGTTGCGTTGCTGCCGTTCGATGTCGGCGCGTACCACGAGTGCCAGGTCTGCCTCTGCGACAAGATTCGTCACGGCGGCGCGCTGCGTTGCGTGCACGTCGAACAGCAACGAACTCGTCCGCGACGGCACGGCGACAGCATCTTCGAAGACGCGTCGGTCAGCAATCACCCAGTCCCCGTCGCGCCCGAATGCCTCGGAGCGCACCTCGATCACCGAGAACACGACGTCGGCTGTCGAACCACTTCCGTTGAACACGTCGCCTCGCCGGACACGTTGCCCTCCGATGCGCTCGGCAGCCACGACCGGCACAGCGCCGTCAGCTGCGACGACCAGCAGTTGGTCGGGCAGCCGGAGGTCCGCTGATGTGTTGGCGACGAGCAGGTCGAGCGCCGCCGTTTCCACGTTGATGAGCCGGACGTTGAAGGTGTCGCCGCTGCGCGCCAGCCGGAACTGGCTGTCGCCGATCTCTGCGAGTTCGATTCCCTCGATCTCCTTGACCGCATCGATGACGGCGGGGTCACGAGTGTCCACACGTAGAGGGGCTCGCGCCTCGGCCCAGCTGGCGTCGACAATGCCGTCCGAGAGCGAGCGGCTCACGCCGGCGCCCAGTGCCGCGACGGTGAGCGCCAGGGCCAAGACGGCAACGAGCCCAAGCCCTGCGTCGGGTTCATCGGTCGCTCGACGCAGTCCGACGAGTCGACCAGGTCCGAGCCGAAGCCCGGAGCGCGCCAACTGGCGAAGCGCAGCAGGCAGCACCCACCGGGTGAGGAACACGCAGGCGAGCGGAACCAGGATCGGCAGAAGCACGACGAGCGCGTCGATGCCAGCCTCGTCGGAGAACCCGCGTCTGCGGAACGTCACAACACACCCGGCTGCAGCAGCGACGACGAGCGCTCCGCAGATTCTCCCCCACTTACTGAGCCCGCCGCCGACCGCAGTTCGAACCTCAGCTGCGGCCAATGCCGCCGCCGTGGCGACGGATCCCACGATGAGTGTCGCGAGCAGCCGAGTCTCGATCTCGGTGGTCGAGCCACCCAGCAACAGACGCACGACGATGCTGCCACCAGCGACGGCCACGGTGGCCAACATCGCGACCTCGATGACGTTCGCTGCGACGATCTGGCCGGACGACGCTCCCCGTACGCGGGCAACAGCCAACCAGGGGCGCCGTCGTGCGAAGCCAACCTGCAGCGCCTGCGCCACAGCCACCAGAGCCACGCCGAGTACGCCGGTGCCTGCGAGCACCAATGCCGCTCGGGCGGTGACCTGCTGCTCAGCTTCGGCAGCGAGCACATGCCGGAGGGCGACGGCAACTGCCGGGCGGCCCGGCGAGGGCACCGAGACCGTCGACGCGTCGAGTGCTTCGAGCCCATCCAACAGCTCCGGTAGGTCGTTGACATCAATCGCCTCCGGTCGGAGATCACGGCGCTGCTCGACGACGAATGGGCTGCGCTCGTCGACCAGGAACGGGCGGAGGGGCAGCACGTCCTCGGGGACCGCCCCGAACATCGAGAAGCTGGCCCCCAATCCGGTGTCAGCGACCAGGGGTCGGTGCATGCGAGCATCGCCGAACCAATACGGATCTTGGAATTCGGTGAGTTCTCGCACCCCGACAACTC
>CAXMZV010000806.1:0-1880 GCA_964199985.1 Candidatus Ilumatobacter isfjordensis
CGACGTGCAGCACCTTCACGGGGCAACAACTCCGCGCATCACCTTGCGACCCGACTTCTCCATGACGGATCCCGGCTCGCGCTCATCCATCCTGGTCAGCCGGCCGTGAGCGGAGGCGAGAGGAAGTCGATGTCGTTGGTCGCGATCCATGTCGTGAACTCTCGGAGGTCTTCGGCTCGCTCGAGGAGTTCGTCGGTCACCCGCTTCGACGTGGTGTCGACGTTTCGGTCCAGTGGATGAAACCCTCTGTCCGCAAAGGAGTAGACCGGCGCGAACGTGCGACTGCGGAGCAAGCGCCGGGTGAACACGGTGTGGGCATGGATTCGGGCCAGGCTGGTCTGTTTGGCCGAGAGCGGTTCGAGATCTTGCGCGGTGCCGAGCCGTCGAATGAATTCTTCGCGGCTCGAGGAGTCGAGCGTGAAACCCTGGTTCATGTAGTGGCCGGTGCCGGCGGTCAGAACGGGTTTGCCGAACGTGGCCATCTCCAGGCCCGGTGTTCCCCGGACCGTGACACCGGCATCGGCGTGTTGGTACAGCGCAAACGAGCTCACCGCGGCCTCGGGAGGCAACACGGTGACGTGCGAGGGCAGTTCGGCAAACGTGGCGTCGAGGAGCCGGAGCTCAGCAGCTTCGCCTTGGATGTCGCCATGCTGGACACGAAAGACGTTGGACGGGTGGGCGCGAATGATCCAGTCGACCTGATCATTGGCGATCGCAGTGCGCACAGTTTCCACGAACCATTGCCCGTAGTCGTCGAACAGGTCGGTGCCGAAGAAGAGACTTGCGTCCCACAAGACGTGGGAGAAGATGACGGCGATCGGGCGTTCACCGGTGAACCCCAAGAGATCGAGCAACTCGGAGCGTTCCAGTTGCTGGTTCGACGGTTGGTTCTGGGCCTGCAACGCATAGTCGCCGGAGTAGCGACGACGGAGCTCCCTGTCGAGCGTGTCGTCGAGATCCGGTGGGGCCCCTTCGCGCAGGATGCGTTCGAACGTGGACTTCGCGACCGAAGCCGGATGATGGTTGCGATTGCCCCTCGTCAATCGTTTGCACATCAATCCGTCGTTCGTGAACATCGGGATGGTCTGGGCGACAGATGCGCCCGAGTCGACCAACACATCGACGAGCGGCCCGGTCAGCGCGTAATTGGCTTCGGCCAAGATCAACAGGTCCGGTTGCACTGTCTCTGAAACCAACTGTCCGACCTCCACAGATGTCACCGCCTCCGTCATCAGGCGTTCCACGATCGAGCGGTTCCCGGCCTCAAGCGGGTCCGGGCTCCCGTCCAGTGTCTCTCGCGATGTCGATGCAAAGACATGTCGCCCGATCTCGCTCCCGTGGAAGGTCACGTCCTTCAAAGCGTTCGAATCACCGACGGGGGCAAGCAGCGCCGTCGCGATGTCCAGGCGTTCGGTTCGAGTACCCGGGAGATCTCTCACGAGGTCGCTGCGGTAGACGATGTCGTCGGCACCGAGTGCTCGGGCGTACCGAATCGAGCGGGTCATGCGTCGCGACTGGACCATGACGACGAGCTGCCAACCTTGCTGTCGGAGCGCGAGCCCCAGCAACGTGAACAGCTTGGCCTCGAAGATGTCGTCCCGGTCGAGCACGACGAGGGCCACGCTGGCCTCGGCGCCGGCAGGCTCTGCTCGGCTGCGGACCGAACGGAAGGCCATCCGGGTGCGAACATAGTCCTGCCAGACCGCCCATTCAGCGGCCGGTTGGATCCCGAACCGCTTGGCATCGATCAAGAGACCGACCCCACGAAAATCGTCCCGAGTCTGCGGAACTCTCACGGAGCAATACGAACGAATGGACGGGCATCCGACTCTGGTCGGCCAGCGACTTGGACCAGTGGTTCGGTCGCTGCAACCGCATGC
>CAXMZV010000807.1:0-1870 GCA_964199985.1 Candidatus Ilumatobacter isfjordensis
TAGAACTCGACGTTGCTCGGAAGCGGACGTCCCGGCTTCAACTCGGCCAGCGTGACGAGAATTTCTGCCTCGATGGCGGTGGCCCGCTCGACCAGCTCGCCACCTAGCCGTTCTGCCACCTCGCGCAGCAGACCCGACCGAGGGTCGGGCGCTCGGTACACGGCATGGCCGAAGCCCATGATCTTGCGACCCGCTTCCATCTCGCCACGGACCCAAGCGGCCGCATTGGAAGGTTCGCCGATGGCGTCGAGCGCGTCGAGCGCACGGCTCGGAGCGCCACCATGGAGCGGCCCGGCGAGCGAGCCGAGCGCCGAGCAGACCGAGTCCGCGACGGTTGCGCCTGTCGACGCAGCAACGCGCGCGGTGAACGTCGACGCATTGAAGCCGTGGTCGAGCGTGAGGATCAGATACTGCTCGACTGCGCGGGCAGCCACCGGTGTCGGCCGCTCCCCGGTGACTTCGTAGAGGTACGAAGCAGCGTGACCCAGCGCCGGGTCGGGTTCGACGATCGGTTGGCCAGCTCCGATGCGGTACAGTGCGGCAAGGATCGGCGGCACCATCGCGGCCAGCCTCAGCGCTTGGTCGGAGCGGGTCGCCGCATCGATATCGATGACAGGATCGAATCCCGGCGCAATGCTGAGGACTGACCGCAGCTTGCTCAGTGGGCTGGCGTCGGTCAGTGCAACAACGGCGATCAAGTCGAGCAACTCGGGCGGGACCCGTCGAGCCGATGCGACCCCCGCGCTGAAGTCGACGAGCTCCTCGGCGTTCGGGAGGCGCCCGGTTCGAACGAGGTACCAAACCTCCTCAAAGCTGCGACGGCGGGCGAGGTCGGTGGCGTCGTACTTGCCGTAGTGGAAGAACCCTTCGTCGCCGTGGACGGCACCAATGGCGGTCTCGGCGGCAACGACGCCGTTGAGGCCTGCAGGGACATCGATCATCTGTGTGGACATGTGATCGAGTCTTCGCCGGTCAACCCTTTGAATCAACATTGATTCGATCAACATTGATTTCATCAAGCGCATCATGCAGAGTGGCCACATGAGCTCGTTCGTCGGCACGTCGGAAGCAGCACGCTTGCTCGGTATCGCTCCCGCAACCCTGTACGCCTACGTCAGTCGCGGGCGAATCTCACGTCAAACCGGCGCTGATGGCCGCACCTCGCTCTTCGCGCTCGCCGACGTCGAGGAGCTCGCTGAACGGAGCCGCCGAGGCGCCATTGGCCCACGGCCGACCATCGACGTGCGGATCTCGTCGTCGATCACGACGCTGCGCGAAGACGGACTGTCGGTCCGCGGGCACGAGCTCCCCGATCTCGTCCGCACACACTCATTCGAGGCGATCGCTGATCTGTTGTGGACCGGATCATTGGGCAGCGGAACGTGGAAGCGACCCAGTAGCCCGTTGATCCCATACACGCCAGGTGCGACTGCCCCGATCTCTCGGCTGGCCATTGCCGCACAAGTGCTCGGCGACAGATTCCCCGACGACGATGCGACGACGGCGGCTCGACGGCTGATCCAGGTGGCTCCCGACGTCCTCGGAGCAGGACGTGTCACCGGCCCGGTCGCGCTGCGCCTGGCCTCGGTGTGGAATCGTCGGCCCGCACCAGAACTCGTGAGGGCGATCGATGTGGCCCTCGGGCTACTGGCCGACCACGAACTCGCCACGAGCACACTTGCTGTTCGCGTCGCAGCAAGTGTGCGATCGTCACCGATGGCTGCATTCGTCGCCGGGCTGGCGGTGGTCAGCGGACCGTTGCACGGCATGGCCTCGATCGAAGCGCACCAGTTCCTCACGGAGTGCGCAGCTGATGGAGTCGCTGAGACGGTGGCGGTCTATCGGGCCACACTGCGCCGAATCCCTGGGT
>CAXMZV010000808.1:0-1862 GCA_964199985.1 Candidatus Ilumatobacter isfjordensis
TTAGAACGGGCAGTGCGCTGGGTCGGATGGAGCCGCTCGCGATCCAGCACTATGGGGCAGGTGTCACGCGCGAAAAGTGCCGATCGCGGACGTGTTGATCGCGTCATGACGCTCGGAGATATGGGACAGGTTCTGCCGGCCTGTGCTTGGCCCTCGTCATGACGGCGCCATGGCCTCCGATTGGTTGACGTTGCTGTCGGGCCGATACCTCAGTCGTAGCCATTGAATTCGGCGCCGACCGGGATGTGGGGGAAGTCTTGGGCGCTTTGTTGAAGGGCGATGACGGGTCCCATCGCGACGCCGATCGCCCAACCCATGGTGAGGTCGGCCTGCATCAGGTCGATCGTCTCGTGCGGGTCGGACGTGAGGTCGCAGTCTTCCATTTGACCGCCACAGGCTCCCCGTCCGAGCCGAGGTAGAGGAAGCTCTCGCGGCCCGAGCCGTCTGACTGGCCAAGCAAGAACGACGACATGTCGATCCCGTCAATTGGTCGGTCGGTCGGAACCCGGTCTGATGGGCCGGCGAGCGCGGCGAGGATTGGCATCAAGTCGTAGGTTGCGATGATCTCGTCGGTGACGACGCCGGCCGGGACGTGGCCGGGCCAGCGGACCATCGCCGGCGTGCGGATCGAGCCTTCCCAGCCGCCCCCGAAGGTGCCGCGCCACTTGCCGCTCGAGCCCATCGTTTCACCGAGCAGGGTCCCGGCGGCATCGTCGCTCGCCCACACGACAATCGTGTCGTCGGCGAGACCCAGCTCGTCGAGCACGTCAAGGATCTGGCCCGCCCGGTGATCGAGCTCCGCGAGGCTCGCCGGCCCCGCCTTGTTGCTATTGGTCGCCTTCGCGAAGTCCGGATGGGGGATCATCGGCGGATGGACGTTGGTGAAACCGACGTACGAGAAGAACGGCGAACCATCGGCGGCACTGCGGCGGCACCGCCGTGTCGTCTCTCGATTCAACCGGGTTCAGCGCACTGCGCTCGGTTCGCGATGAGCTTGCGTCGAAGCACACGGAGATCTGGATGATCAACCCGTCAATCCGCAAGCGGGCGCTCGTCGACGAACAAGCCGACGTGCTCGACGTGACACTTCCGCGGCGGTTCGAGACCTACGACGACGTGCTCGATGCATACCGACAGCTCGACGCACCCGACCAGGCGGAATCAGGGCGTCCGCCTTCCTGATTCGGCCGTATGAGAACGGTGTGAGGTTTTCGCCGGGGCCGCTCAGCGCCTGTGCTTGCGTTTTCGTTTGCGTGCTGCCAAATCTCTCGGTTCGTCGTCATGTGACGACCCTTCTTCCGTACGCAGCCGGAGTCCGGCCGTACTCGTCGACGATGTCAAATTCGACGGCGAGGTCTTCGACCCACTGAATCGAGCCGCTGCGTTCCATCAAGTCGGGTGTCGTCGCGAGCGCCGCTGCAGTTCTCCCGACGGCAAGCGGGGTCTGGGCGGTGTCCATCGCCAACGCGTCAGTGCCGCGAGCCTCGATGATGAACTCGGTCGACACGCTGCCGGGATACAGCGTGACGGATGCAATGCCCTTCGGTTCGAGCTCGAGGGCCATGTCGGCGCTCAGTCGATCGAACCCTGCTTTGCCTGCGCCGTACGACGAACTGAAGTGATAACTCTGCCCGCCGGGCGACGACACATTGCAGATGAAACCACCGGGGCCGGCGGCGAACAGCAGCGGGGCGGCATGCCACGAAGCGACGTAGTGCGCCCGCAAACCAATGCCCACTTGGTCGTCCCAAATCGACACTGGGTGATCCCAGAATCCGCCGCCCCATGCCGGCGGGTCGGGGATCTTGTAGACGTTGTTGACCAAAATGTCGAGCTTGCCGTGGTCGTCGCTCACGCGTGCG
>CAXMZV010000809.1:0-1859 GCA_964199985.1 Candidatus Ilumatobacter isfjordensis
CGACGTCTTCCGATCTGGTGCACGAGAAGTCGTATGCCTTCGGCAGCTCGTACACGCCGGCGTACAGGAACGCGCCGAACAGCGGGATGCCGGGCGTGACGAGCTGCAGGTAGGCGCCCATGTCGGCAGTGAGCCTCACGCGCATGCCGGTGAGCTTGCCGTCGGCGTCGGCAGCGAGTTCGATGTCCTGGATCTGGGCGCGACCGTGGACCGTGGCTTGGGCATTCTCTGACCGCTCCTCGTTCCAACGGACCGGCACCTTGAGGGTGCGGGCCAGTTGCACGCACAGCAGCTCCTCGGCGTATACGTCGAGCTTGGAACCGAAGCCACCGCCCACTGCGGGGCACACCACCCGCAACTGGTGTTCGGGAAATCCGAGCGTCAGCGCCGTCATCACCTTCAAGATGTGCGGCACCTGTGTGGCCGAGTACAACGTCATGTCGCCGCCGAAGGGCTGCGGCAAGGCCACGACGGCGCGCGGTTCCATCGCCATCGGGATGAGACGCTGCTGGACGTAGCGCTCTGTGACGACGTATGCAGCCTCGTCCATCGCCTTCTGGCAGTCGCCTTCGTTCTCCTCGATGAGGAGCGGCCAGGTGTAGCTGGCGTTCGTCCCGAGTTCGTCATGAATGACGACATTGTCGGCGAGCGCTGCTTCGAGGTCGATGACCGCAGGGTGCACGTCGTACTCGACGTCGATCAGCTCGATCGCGTCATGTGCGATCGAGTCAGTCTCGGCGAGCACGCAGGCGACGCCGTCTCCGACGTAGGCGACTTTCGACACCGCGAGCGGATAGTGCGCCGGGTTCTTCATGTCGTCGGTGACCGGCCAGGCGCACGGCATTGGTGCGGCCCACTGGTCCGCGAGGTCCGCGCCCGTAAAGACGCTGTGCACTCCGGGCAACGCCACCGCCGCCGACGTGTTGATCGAGGTGATCGTCGCGTGCGCGTGCGGACTCCTGAGCACGGCCATGTACAGCGCGCCCGGTACCACCATGTCGTTGGTGTAGACCGCTTCGCCCGTGAGGAGCGCTGGGTCTTCCTTGCGGAGCATTCGTTGGCCGAGTACTCCGTTGCCAGCGGCGATCGATTCGTCGCTGGCGGTTTCGTTGTCGATGACTGTCATTGCTGGACCCCCATCCAGTTCAGAGCCGCCCCCAATTGAGTGTTCGTGAACTCAGGCGCTCGCCGCAGCGAGGACTGACTTGACGATGTTGTGATAGCCGGTGCAACGGCAGAGGTTGCCTTCGAGGCCGAGCCGCACGTCCTCTTCGGACGGGTTCGGGTTCTCTTCGAGCAAACTCGTTGCCGCCATCACCATGCCTGGCGTGCAGTAGCCGCACTGCAGGCCGTGGTTCTCCATGAAGGCCTGCTGCATCGGGTGCAGCGTGCCGTCGGCTTCGGCCATGCCTTCGATGGTTTTGATCTCTTGCCCATCGGCCTGAACCGCGAGGATGGTGCAGCTCTTGACGGCCTCACCGTTGAGATGGATCGAACAAGCGCCACACGACGACGTATCGCAGCCGATGTTGGTGCCGGTCAATCCAGCGTGCTCGCGGATGTACTGGACAAGCAGCGTGCGCGGCTCGACATCGTGTGTCTGCTGCGTGCCGTTGATGTTGATCGAAACTTCCACGGAGAATCCCCCAGGTTGGTCGTGTGCGGACGTGTCCGCCCATCATGCCTCATCGGGCGGTGCCGGGCGTCACGGAGAGTCGCCTCGTGCATAAGTTCATTCGGGCGAGAGGGCCAAGTGAGTCCCAATGGCGGTGTGCCGCCCGAAGTTCAGCTTGCCGTTCGGGGCTCAAGCTGGCGAAGTATTCGCAGCGTCCGTCCTTGTAGACAGTGGCGTCGCTGGT
>CAXMZV010000810.1:0-1857 GCA_964199985.1 Candidatus Ilumatobacter isfjordensis
GGTCCACCGGCGACCGAGCAATGCATTCGTCGTATTTCCTGAGTGATTCGAAGCTCCTGATCAACTGATGAGTGCTGCGATCGTCCTCCCGCTGAACACCGCTGGTGGGACCGGATCGCGCACTGCAGTTGTCGCCGAGGTCAACGTTGCATCCCCCGTCCTTCCACCGGGCCGCCCGGTGCGTTTGGCCGGACGCGGAACCACCTTCGTCCGTGAGGCGATGGGCCCGGAAGATGCGCCGGTCGTCATCCTGTTGCACGGCTGGGGGTCGACCGCCGACCTCACCTGGAACCGCAGCTATCGAGCGTTGGCCCAACGGCATCGAGTCATCGCGCTCGACCACCGCGGGCACGGTCGCGGTATCAAGACGCATGAGCGCTTTCGACTCGAAGACTGCGCCGATGATGTCGTTGCCCTCGCCGATTCTCTCAACATTGACCGATTCATTCCTGTCGGATACTCGATGGGTGGACCGATCGCCTCGCTGATCTGGCGCCGCCATCGCTCCCGGGTGAGCGGGCTCGTGTTGTGTGCGACGAGCCGACGCTTCAATCACACGCCGTCGCGACGCGCCGCGTTTGCCGTGCTGAACGGCACGTCTTCGCTGGCCTCGATCGGGGCGTTCCGCTCCGTCGGTCACCTGTCGCGTGCGGCCTGGTCGCGGCGCCTCGAACGGCGCGGTGATTCGGCATGGGCGATCGAGCAGACCCTTCGTCACGATTGGCCCCAGGTGCTCGCTGCTGGACACGAAATCGGTCGATTCGACTCGACCGATTGGATCGGGGGCGTCGATGTTCCCGCTGCGGTGGTGGCCACACTCGACGACGAGGTCGTCGCCACGCCTCATCAACTCGCACTCGCGGACTCGGTCGCGCAGGCCTCAGTCCACAGGGTTCAGGGTGGTCACGCTGCGTGTAGTGCCTCGTCAGGTCAGTTCGCAGCGATGCTGGTCAGGGCCTGTGACTCTGTGAGAGAACGGATGACGCCCGGCAGCGACGGCTCGTCGGGCGTGCGAGTCACCGCTTGAAAAATCGGCGCAACGCGTCCTGGTAGTACGCGGTGAGCCAAGCAAGCGAACCGCCGAGGAAGAACAGTGCCATCACCCACCGGTACGCCATGCTCGCTGTCGCGTCACCAATGACCTGAATGAGTCCGGCGATCATCGCCGCGATGAACACCGCGACGACCGCCAGCCAGACAACACCGATGACCCGGTCGTGTCGTGTCGTCATGTCGTGAAGCTTCGATGGCCGACCGGGCCGGTTCAGTTCTGCGACTTCTGCCGGATGATGTTGAGTGCGGAACCGGCCTGGAACCACTCGACTTGCTCGGGGCTGAATGTATGGTCGCATTCGAACGGAACGATGCTGCCGTCGGGCTTGACGATCTCGCACTGCACCGTCTCGTCCGGAACAGGCGGCAGCGACAGCACGTTGATGCGATCGTCTTCGTCGATCTTGTTGTAGTCGGCCGGGTCAGCAAACGTGAGCGGGACCATGCCCTGCTTTTTCAGGTTGGTCTCGTGGATGCGAGCGAAGCTGCGAGCGATCGCAACCAGGCCCATGCGGAAACGGGGCTCCATGGCAGCGTGCTCGCGGCTGGAACCTTCGCCCATGTTCTCGTCGCCGATGACGACCCAAGCCTGATCGGCTTCGTGGTATTCCTTGGCGATCTCGGGGAAGCGCTGTGTCGCACCGGTGAGCTGGTTCTTGCCGAAGCCGACCTCGTAGCCCGCATATGCGCTGACGGCGCCGAGGTACAGGTTGCCCGAGATGTTCTCGAGGTGGCCGCGGTACTTGAGCCACGGGCCGGCCATCGAGATGTGGTCGGTGGTGAACTTGCCCTGGGCCTTCACCA
>CAXMZV010000811.1:0-1847 GCA_964199985.1 Candidatus Ilumatobacter isfjordensis
TAGTGACACCATTCCGAGCTGCGCAGCTGCCGCGACCATGGGCGCTTCGGAGACCGGCACGGCGATCAAGACCACCTCGCCGTCAGCACCCACGACGGTCGCTGCGGCAGCGAGCACCACGCCCTCCGACGTGACCATGATCGGCAGGCCGATCGAGGCGCCAACGGCAAGCGGATCGGCTACGCCGACGACAGCGGTACCCGGCTCGGCGAACGCGGCAGGGCCATCCACTGTCGAGATGTCGGCCGTTGTGATGATGGCGCCGATGACGACGCGCTGACGGACGCGGCCGTCCGGCGGCAATGAAGTCAGGGCCTCGCTCGGCAGCATCGCTGCGGGCAACGCGATGATCTCCGCGTCAATCCGATCGCCGGGTTCGAGATCTGCGCTCGCAACGACGACTTCGACCGTGGTTCCCCACGCATTCCGCTTGCGTTCCACGGCGGTCGCACGCTGATGGCTTGTCCAGCCGACTCCGGCGGTGAGCGCGAGCACGATGGCCCACCTTGCCCAAGCGTGTCGCGCCAGAAAGATGCGGACTCGCACGATGAAGTGCATGGGGTTCTCCCTCGACAGTGGTGATCTGGAGGGGAGAGTCGGTGACAACGACGCTATCGCCGCGCCCTTGCGGCGAGGCCGGGCGTGTTCAGGCCGGCAGGTTTGGAAGCGCTGCAGTGATGAGCCGTCGAACGTTGTCGACGTTCTGCTGCACCATGGCAAACACCGCATTCATGGTGACGGCTTCATGCCCGTCGACCCCGGCGTCGTAGTCAGTGACCAATGCGACCGACGCGTACGGAATGCCCGCCTCGGCAGCGAGCACTGCCTCGGGGTACCCGGTCATATTGATGACGTGCCAGCCCATCTGGCGGAACCAGACGCTCTCGGCCTTGGTCGAAAAGCGCGGGCCATTGATGACGACCATCGTCCCGGCGCGACGGACCGTCACGTCGCCCACCGTCGCTCCAGCAGCGATGAGTGCGTTGCGCAGCTCGCGGTCGTACGGCTCGGCAAAGGTCTGATGATGAACCGCGGTGTCAGACCCCGGCATGCCGTCGTCTGCACCGACATCGTGGAACGTGTCGTGCCGGCCATGTGTGCGGTCGACCAGTTGATCGATGATGACAAGCTCTCCCGGGTGAATCTCGGGCTGGAGCGAGCCGACCGAGCACGGCGCGATGATCGATCGAACTCCGAGCGACCCCATCGCCCACATGTTGGCTTGGAACGGGACACGGTGCGCTGCGTAGTCGTGATTGCGCCCGTGTCGAGCGATGAAGGCAATCCGTCGGCCACCGAGGGTGCCGACGGCAATGGGTGCGGCAGGCGGGCCATACGGGGTAGTGATCTCGACGTCGGTTGCGTCGTCGAGGAATTCGTAGAAGCCGGATCCGCCGAAGACACCGATTTCGGCGCCGAGTTCCGACGCTCTGTTGTCGAGCGAGATCAGCATCGACGTCGAGAGTTCAGTCAGCTGTGCTGGGCGACTTGGTTGACGAGTTGGACGATGCCGTCGACGAGGACGATGACTCGGTCTTCGTTGCGGCCGACGAGCTCGAACTCGAGTCGGACGAATCCTTGGAGCTGCTCGAGTCGGACGAATCCTTGGAGCTGCTCGAGGAGTCGCTGGTCGAGCCGGCGGGTGTCGTCGTCGAGGTCTTGCCGCGGTTATCGTTCTTGAAGAAGCCGCTGCCCTTGAACGTGACGCCGACAGGCTGGAAGACCTTCTTGACGGCCATCACATCACCCGAGTCCGGGTGTGCGCACTCGGTCAACGAGTCGTCCTTGAAGGACTGCTGGACCTCGATGGTCTCGCCGGTGTCGGTGAACTTGTACACGTAGGTGGG
>CAXMZV010000812.1:0-1833 GCA_964199985.1 Candidatus Ilumatobacter isfjordensis
ACGGCTTGCTGTACAGCCTGGTGCCCTGGTCTCGGTTGCTGTTGCAGGTAGTGCGGCTCGACCAGGCGAAGCTCGCGACAGAGGAACTGGTGGAGGTCGCTGGCTCTCGCGGCGCAGAACACTTCGCTCTGACTGCTCGACTCATCGGTGCCCGCATCGACGCGGCTGCGGGCCGAACCGAACAGGCGCGTGATTCGGCGATCGGTTGCTGGGAGATGATGAGCGGCGATCGGGCGCCCCGTCTCCCATGGCCGATCGAATCACGGCTCGACATCGTCGAGGTACTCGGTCGGCAGCATCCTGTCGGCGCGCTCGCCCTCGCGGAGGCGGCCGAGATCCACCGGGATACCGCTCGGTCGATCGCTGACCCCGCGCTCCGTCGGTCGTTCTTGGAAGTCGTTCCTGCGAGTCGGTCACTCGCAGCGCTCGTCAGCGGTTGATCTGGAGGGTGCCGTCACCGGAGGGCCGTCGCAATAGAGTGATCGCGCCAATCAGAGCCCGAGGGTGATGCGTGCGATCCGGTCGCGGACGAACGTCGGAACGAGGTTCTCGGTGAGACCGAGCGCTTGTGCGTCGATCCCCACGCGATATCTCGCTCGCGGGTTTCCCTCGATCGCATCCACGATCACGCCAGCACAGTGCTTCGCCTCGATCATGATCGGTTGCCACAGTCGAGCGCTGGCCAACGTGCGCTGATAGTTCGGGTCGAATCGTGAACCGGAACGCTTGTCCACTTCACGTTCGGTCTCCTCCCAGATCCCGGTCTTCACGCCGCCCGGTTCGACGAGCACCACTTTGATGCCATCCCGTGCGACTTCCATCCGGAGCGCGTCCGAGAGTCCTTCGAGCGCGTGTTTACATCCCTGATACCAGCCGGTCAGCGGCGTGCTCGTTCGTCCGTAGATCGACGACACGTTCACGATCCGACCCCACCCGCGGTCACGCATGTGCGGCACCGAGAGGCGTGCCAGTCGCATGGGAGCCAAGACCATTGTCTCGAAGGCAAAACGGGCCTCGTCGTCGGTGACGTCCTCGATTGCACCGGTGATAGAGAAGCCGGCGTTGTTCACGAGTGCGTCCGGCCGGTACTCGTCGACGACCGCGGCGCCGGCTTCCTCGTCGGTGACGTCGAGGAGTGCCGTTTCCACCTCGACGCCTGCCTCCGCAGCAGCGGCGTGCACCGTTTCAGCCTTCGCATTTGACCGCACCGTGCCCACCGAACGGTGGCCCCGACGTGCTGCCTCGAGCACCGTCGCAAGTCCAATGCCCGAGTTCGCGCCGGTGGTGACGATCGTTCTGCTCATGTCGTGTCCGCTCATGTCGGCTCCTCATCGGTGGTAGCGAGTACGGACTGAGCGTAGGCGGGCATTGCTCTTCGGCTGTGGGGGAGCCAGGCCTCCTGCAGGAATAGGCGGCCAGCGAATTGGCCGACCACTCGGGTCTCGCCGTCGATGGTGATGGTGTTGACCCCGTTCGTGCCGGCGGCGACAGGACCGCTCGCCCTGCAGCAGACGACGACGCTGCTTCCGTGGTCGGGGTGAGGAGATTCGAATGACCAACCACCCCGAGCGACTGCGTCGTGAACTGCTGGAAAGTCATCCATCGTTCTCTCCGTTCACGCAATACCGACGCCCTGTACAACCTCGTCGGGGTGGGGAGATTCGAACTCCCGGCCTCCTGCTCCCAAATCGGGAAATCGGCAATATCGCGGTGTGTCGGAATCTGTCGAAACCTAGCGGTCTAGCCGGGTGATGGGTGCACGATTCGGTACAGACCGACACAGCCCGGTGATCCCAGGATTGATACATCCGTGATACATCGCGGCGATTGAGA
>CAXMZV010000813.1:0-1831 GCA_964199985.1 Candidatus Ilumatobacter isfjordensis
CGCGCCTCCTACTCCATCACCCACTCCAGCACCCGCCCCACCACCCACACCACCACCCACCCAACCACCCGCCCCATCAACGACTCCATCAGCCGCACCGCCGCTGGACGTACCCGCGCCTGCAGCGGTCAGCGATGACGGCCCACCGTCACTCGTTCGCTGGCCGACGGTCCTGCAGCTCTCCCCCGCTGGCTGGTTGGCCACCGTGGGAGCCTCGATGTTGCTCCTCGCCGCGATCGTCGTCGTGGCCGGCCGCTGGGAGTCGATCTCACCGGAGGTTCGCTTCTCGGGCCTGGTGGCCGCGTTGCTCGGGGTGTACTTCGCTGCCGAGACGCTCCGGAGCCGTGTTCGCCTGACCGCCACAGCGCTCGCCACACTGGCAGCGGCGCTCACCGCACCCGTCGGGATCGCTGCGGCAGCAACACTGGAGCAGGAATGGCCGGTGTGCGTCCTCGTCGGCGGGCTCGCAGCGCTCCTCGCAACCGAGCTCCAGTCCCGTCGCTGGAACGTGCCTCCGCTCAAGGCTGCGACCACGGTCGCGGCGGGCCTGACCGCGACCGGGATCGCCGCGCTGCTCGACGTGCCGGTCGGTGTCATCGGTGCGATCACGGCAGCTGTTTTCCTCGTCTGTGGTGCGACGAAGCGCAGCATCGTGCTCGCCACGGCCGTCGGCTGTACGCCGGCCCTGATCATCGTCGCTGAAGCCGGCATCGGTCCGGGCACACTCGCCCGGATCGGCGCCACCGGCCCCACAGTCGCGTGGGCTGCTCCACTCGGAGCGTTCGTCGCGGCCAGCGTCATCGCCATCAGCGCCCAGCGTCGGCGCGAGGTGGCACTGGTCGCGTTGGCTGCAGCGACGTTGGTCTCGGGGCTCCTGGTCGGCGCAGCGAGCGGCAACCTGTCGGCGGCCGTGTGGTGGTCGGTTCCCGGAGCCGTGCTGCTCCTGATCGAGGCCGTTTCGGCGCTTGGCGGACGTTCGGTCTGGGCGCAGGCTGCGGATCACATTCGGCCCGCCGTGCTGGGACCCATCGCGTTTGTCGGCGCCACCGCTCCGGTCGCCCTCGCATTCACGTGGATCGTCGCCGACTTCGGAGGTGACGGGACTGACCCCGGTTGGACGCTCCCTGCAGCGGTCACCGCAGCAGCTCTCTGGGCAGCCGTCGGCGGCGCACGCCGGACACTGGCCGACGTCGAGCTGTTCGCTCCCCTTTTCGCCGCGGCATCGAGCACCACTCTCGCCGCGGCGATGTCGGTACAGCCGGGCAGGTTCGGCTGGTTCGAGGTCGCGACGCTCGCTGCGATCGCACTCCTGATGTCTGCGGTCTCGACGGTCCGATCAGCGCGATGGGCGCATGGCGCAGCCGTGCTGTTTGTCGTCGCCGGCTCGTCGTCGTGTGCCTTGCTCGACCTGACTGCCACGCAGACGTCGCTGGCAATGGTCATCGTGGCTGCCGTCCTTTCCGGCATCGGCTTCCTCCGAGCGAGGTACAACGCCGTCGACACGGCGGCGCTCGCCACCGCGGTCCTCGCTGTGGTTGTCGCCTTCGCTGCGCCGCCTGCGGTGCTGTCTATCGCACTGACGTTGCTCTCGGCGCTCGGCATCCTCTACGGCCTTGCAGCGCTGCGGGAACAACTCGCAGCGCTGTCCGCGACGGGCTTCTGCGCTTCGCTCGTCAGTCTCTGGTGGACATCGGGCGCCAACGTCGCAACCATTGCGGCAATCGCTCCGTACGGGGCCGACGGCGGCGACCTCGCCTTGCTCGTCGCAACCGTCGTGTTGATCGGTGTCGGTGTCGTCGTCCGTCGCTCGCAAGGTGTGTCGTCATGGCTC
>CAXMZV010000814.1:0-1809 GCA_964199985.1 Candidatus Ilumatobacter isfjordensis
TCTCTCGCGGTCCGTAACCCGATCCACGAGTTCGAGGGCTCGTCGGTAGTGGTGCTCACCCTTCTCTGAGTCGTTGTAGACATGGCTGTAGTACTGCGCGCCCAATGCAGCATGGGCCATGGCGAAATCCGGATCGAGTTCGATCGCCTGCTGGAGGAGTTCTGTAGCGAGCGACGTGTCGATACGGCGCCACGCGTCGACACCTTCCGCGAAGAGTCGCAGTGCATCCAGCGAAGCGGTAGTGACATTCAGCAGTGGAGCATTATGCGAGTCGATGGAAGCCAGGGACTCGCCCAGGTCGCGTCGCAGGCTCTTTGCGATCGAATCGAGGGTCTCGAGAATGTCGTCTTCGCCGTCAGCCTGTTCTACATAGGACCGGACACGGTCACCGGTCGTCGGGTCGATGAGCCGGGCGGAGACGGTGAACTGCTGCCCGACGCGGCCGATGCTCGCGGTTACGAGTCCACGGATGTCCGCACGAACGCAAATCTCCCGGCCGAGTTCCTCGTCGATGGCGAGGTTGCTTTCGCGTCCCATGCGTCTGAGAACCGTGGAGACCCTGGATCGTGGATAGACGTTCGCGTGGATCGACTGTTCCAGGCTGGTCAGGAACGCGGTCTGGATGGCCGCGTCGTAGCGCGTGTCATCGGTCTGGTTTTCGAAGTCCGCGAGCAAAATCCAGTCGCGAGCAGCGAATGAGAGCGCGGGTTCGCTGGACCCAAACCAGATGATGGCCAGTGCCGCCACGGCGACCATGGCGATGGTGGGGAATGCAAAGCGGGTCCATCGGGGCCGCCGTCGCGGCGGCGCATGTCGGGCATGGGAGTCGCTGCTCTCGATATCGTCGAAGCGTTGCAAGTCGACCGAGACTTCGCGTGCGGACTGGTAGCGGCGCTCGGGGTCCTTGTCGAGGCACTTCTCGATGCACCATTCGAGGTCGGGGCTGATCTGGCGGTTCAACGCACTTACCGCAGGCGGTTCCTCGTGCAGGATCTTGTCGATGAGTTGTGGGCTCGTATCCGCCTTGAAGGCTCGGTGGCCAGTGGCCATCTCGTACAGTACGGCACCGAGTGCAAAGATGTCGGCGCGATCGTCTGCCGCTGCTCCGCCCAGACATTCGGGCGCGATGTAGGGCATCGTCCCGACCACGTTGCCGTCGACCGTTGCCGTCATGGCACTGGCTACGTCATGCGCGCCGACGGAGAGCTTTGCCAGGCCGAAGTCCAGCACCTTGGCCTGGTGTTGGTGCGTGATCATGATGTTCTGTGGCTTGATATCCCGGTGCAGGACACCTAGAGCGTGGGCCTCGGCCATCGCTTCAGCGATCTGGCTTCCCCACCGGCGTACATCCTTCTCCTGCAGCCCACCGCGCCCGATTCGCTCGGCCAGGGTTTCACCTTCGACATACTCCATGATCAGGTAGTCGAGGTCGTCCACGCGGTTGAAGTCGTAGACCGTGGCGATGTTGGGATGGTTGAGGCGCGACATCGCGGTGGCTTCGCGCTTGAGCCGCTTGCGGTGGCCGGTGTCCAGCGCTCCACCCGGCGTGAGGATCTTGATGGCGACCGGGCGATCCAGACGAGTGTCCTCACCCAGATAGACCTCGCCCATGCCACCGGCACCGATCCTGGAGACGACGCGGTAGCGACCAAGCAGGCGGCCAATCATCGCGCGGACTCCTTCGCGGCAGCGGGTTCCTCAAGTAGATCGGCTTCCATCATGCCCCCTCGGGGGCTCTCAAGCAGCAAGAATCAACAGTCAGTGCGACAGATTCGGGTTGGTCGGCGCCCGTCTGAAGCCGGTGAGCAG
>CAXMZV010000815.1:0-1807 GCA_964199985.1 Candidatus Ilumatobacter isfjordensis
CACGTGTCTGAAACCCGGCCGGATACATCGCAGCGGCGGTTGGCGCGAACACTGCAGCCACGCCCGCTTGCTCGCATGCAGCCACGTCGTCGTCGATGGGACGGGGGTAGCCGTCGAAGTCGGCAGCTTCGTTGAACTGCAGCGGGTTGACGAAGATCGAGACGACGACGTCGTCGGTTCGTTCAGCCGCGTCTGCGATGAGCGCGATGTGCCCGGAGTGCAATGCGCCCATCGTGGGAACGAAACCGATGCGATGGCCTGTGGAGCGGCAGGCGTCGGACCACGCCTGCATCTCGGCAGGAGTCGAGAAGATCTGCATTGTCAGGAACGGTAGACCGACGGACACAGATCGCGGTAGGCCGTGAGCGGACCGATCGTCGTCGCGGCGAGCACGGCATGCGTGCATGCGGCAGCGAACGTGTCCGCAGCGGCGGCCAGGACCAGGTTGAACGCATGGTGGCGAGCCTCGGTCGGCAACGCGTGTGCACCGGTGGCGAGTCCGAACACCGTGTCCCCATCGGTCATCGAGTGTGCCGGTCGGACGGCGCGGGCCATGCCGTCGTGGGCTACCGATGCCATTTTCGATGTCTCCGCCTTGTTGAGGCGTGCGGATGTCGCGACGACTCCGATCGTCGTGTTCAGACTCTCGTCAACTCCAAAGCCAGGGGCGGCTGGGCCGGCAAGCGCCTTGGCAAGCACGTGACGTTCGTCGGCCGGTGGACGGCGCAATCGAAGCCCACTCGGCTCCCACGGCAACCCGCTAACTGGGTCGATGACCGAGCCGTTCGGGTTCGCCACAGCGAGTGTACCGACCGTGACCACGATGTCGGGCTCGGTCGTGTCGTCGCCCGCTCGGCCGGGAATCCTCACCGTCATGGACGCCGTGCCGACGCCGCCTTGGAGGCCGCCCGCCGTCGCACCGGTGCCGCCACCGACGGAGCCCCATTTGGTTTGTGAACGGCGTGCGTTCTGGGCCGCTTTCGCGCCGAAGTCTGCATCGGGCCGGTTGGCGCCGTTGCCGCCCCGACCCAGGTCGAAGATCACCGCACCTGGGACCACTGGAACGACGTCCGGGGTCCCCGAGCTGGTGCCGATCGGAAACCCCAGCCCGCGTGCTTCGAGCCAGGCCATCAGTCCGTAGGAGGCGGCGAGTCCGAATGCGCTGCCACCAGTGAGGCAGACGCCGTGGATCTCCTGCACCAAGTTCTGGGGCTCGATCGCGTCGGTCTCACGCGTTCCTGGACCGCCACCGCGAACATCGACGCCGGGCGTCGCACCACCTTTGGCGATGACGACCGTGGTGCCGGTCTGCCACCCGCGGCCGGTGCGTTGAAAGTGACCCACGGTGATGCCGTCGACATCGGTGATTGATCCGAATGGCAGCTGGTCGTTGGAGCCGCGACGTGTCGAATTCACAGTTCGTCGTGCTCGCCGGCGAGCCATTGCTCGCGCAGCTTGTACTTCTGGATTTTGCCGGACCCGGTGAAGGGAAACTCCTCGATCGAGAACCATTGACGCGGCGTCTTGTGTGGCGCGAGATGCTCGCGGAGATAATTGAACAGCTGGCCTTTGTCGACGTCGTGTCCGGGTGCCGGTCGCACGAACGCCCCGACGGTCTCGCCCCAGGTGTCGTCCGGTAGGCCGACGACGGCGACCTCTCCGACTGCCTCATGCTTGAAGAGCAGTTCCTCGAGTTCCTTCGGATAGATGTTCTCGCCGCCCCGGATGATCATGTCCTTGAGCCGGCCTTCGATCGTGCAATAGCCGCGTTCGTCCATCGCAGCGAGGTCGCCGGTGTGGAGCCACC
>CAXMZV010000816.1:0-1805 GCA_964199985.1 Candidatus Ilumatobacter isfjordensis
CCCCGAGCCGTTTGTGCTGCCCACCCAGGTTGGCGCGTGGTCCGAAGCCGTCCCGATGTCGTTCACACTCGATTCGAGTGGCGACCTGATCGGCAGTTGGCCGCTTGTCGACCCACTCCCAGTCCCCTACGACGAACTGATCACGTGGTCCCTGAACGTTGCCGATGGCGCACCGATCGGGCTCTACACGATCACCGTCGAGATGCTCGACGGCTTCGACACTGCGCTCAGCGCCGACGTCACCGAAGTCGAGATCGCTCCTGCGGCAGTTCATGGCGGCGGCGATGGAGGCGGGGACGACGACGGCACGCTGGCGCCGGTGGCAACGATCACCGACGGTCCGTCATTCGTCACCAACGAGACGTCGGCCATCTTTGCCTTCGAGGCAAACGTTGTCGACGCGGAGTTCAGCTGCACGCTCGATGGCAGCGCAGCCGCTGCATGCTCGAGCCCAGTGACCTACGACGGGCTGGCCGACGGTCAGCACACGTTCGGCGTCGAAGCAACTGCTGTCGGCAAGGCCGGTGCGGCCGCCACATGGACGTGGACGGTTGACACTGTCGATCCGTCGATCTCCATCCTGACCGCACCTGACTCCGAAACGAGGTCGACCGACGCGACGTTCACGTTCGATGCGGTCGGCGCAGCAACGGTCCTCTGCTCAATGGACGGCGCTCCACTCGATCGCTGCACCAGCCCGCAGGCCTACACCGGGTTGACCCCCGGGTTGCATGCGTTCACCGCTGCGGCCGTCGACTCTGCCGGCAACTATGCAACGGCCATCCATCAGTGGACCATCGTCTCCGACGATCTGATCGTCACGGTTGGTCCGGAACGGTTGGCTGACACTCGTACCGGCACGGTCACTCCCGATGGAATGTTCACCGGGAGCGGCCCAATCACAGGTGGCACCTCCGTCGAGGTCCAAATCGCCGGCCGCGCCGACGTGCCCCTCGACGCAACAGCCGTCGTGGTCAACGTCGCCATCGTCGGAGCACAAGCCGACGGACACGCCACCGTTTACGACTGCGGCACCTTCCCACCGACCTCAAGCGTCAACTTCCAAGCCGGTGAGACCACCTCAAACGAAGTGATCGTCGAACTCTCCCCGACCGGCACCCTGTGCGTGTTCACAGTCGCCACCGCCGACATCATCGTCGACGTCGCCGGTCACCTGTAGTCGGGAGAATCTCGACCGGCCTGGGCGCAACTGGCCGGTCATGAAGCGGCATCCGGCTCAGCGTGCGTAGGTCTCGGTCTGCGTCGAGGCGGAGGTACCGCCGAGTGTCGGTGTGCTCGTGTAGGTGAAGTCGGCCGCCGTCGACGAGATCGACTGCTCCCATCCACATGAAGTCGCCGACCATGACGTCTCGATCCTCTTGGCGGCTTGCTCGCATCGCCTGCTCGAGGGGCGCCCATTCCAGTTGCTCGTCGTCGTACACGACCCGTGCCGCGGCAGTCACGACGCCGCACCCGGAGGCGTACCCGAAGAACTCCGCCACCGGCTCTCGCTTCCTCACCATTCCCTGACCTCGTGGTGGCGGCGACGTGGGCCTCGGCGAGCAAGCAGGTGCACTACTCGGCGGCTGCGTCCTCGTCGAAGGCGACCTCCCAGTGCTTCCCACTACAGAACGGCTTGTTTTGACTTGCGCCGCAACGGCAGAGCGCCAAATGGTCGGTAGTCGCACCTTCCGGTAGTTCCGCGTCGTTGAGCTCGCACCCTCCCGACACGACGTAGGGGCCACCCGGGGCGAACGCCACTGTGGATGCTCCTCCACGGTCACGGTGCTCCACACCGTCGATCG
>CAXMZV010000817.1:0-1802 GCA_964199985.1 Candidatus Ilumatobacter isfjordensis
AGTCTTCACGCCGCATCCGATCCAAGACCGAACTGACGACGAGATGCTCACCTACGCCGATGTGGCATTCGACCAGATTCTTGACGCCCTGACGCTCTGACGCACGACCCGTGCATCCAAGCGAGGCTCACGACCGTATCGGTCCGGTTCGACGGCCGGACGAGCCAGCGATCCGTCGCGCCGTGACCGATCCGTCGACGTCGGCATCCGCCGAATCAACGACGAGCGCGCCACAGTGAAGAACGCTCGCCTATGACAAGACCCTTGCGGTCGCGGCGGTGAGTCGACACAGCGACGTCAGGGTGATCGCGCAGGGTGACAACTGCACCGCGATCGTGCTCGACGGCCGGCGGCTGGCCCTCAATATTGCTGAAACCTAGACGCTGGGCCAGCGGCACCGCCAGGTTGCGTCAGATACGATTTGGCGCAGATGTTGGAGGCGTTCAATACGAACACCTGGATGGTTGCCGCGTACATCGTCGTGGCCGCGCTCGCCTGCCTGACCGGATTGCGCGAGCAATCCGTGCAGCGAACACGACACGCCACCGAACTGCTCCCGGTGTTCTGGTTCTTGACGTCTGCCCTGTTCATCTCGATGGCGATCGCCCATGCTGGAGAACTCGGTGGAGCAGCTGCCGATTATGCACGCAGTGGCGCCTACGCCGACGGCTGGTACGAGTCCCGACGATCAATCCAAGTCGTCGTCGTCGCTGTCGTGGCTGTCCTCTGGGCGCTCGCGACGCTGGTGGCCCTCTGGAGAATCCCCGAGCGTCGGCGGCGTTACCTCCCGATGACCATCGCGACCACGACCCTCATGTGCTTCTCGGTGATTCGCCTCGTCTCGCTGCACCATGTCGACACGCTGCTGTATCGAAGGAGCATCGAGGGGCTCCGCATCGGCGTGATCGTCGAATTCTTCCTCGTGACCCTCGCAGCGGTGATCATCGATTGGGCCCGCCGACATGTGCGCCGGACACCGCAACCTCAGCCAGGACTGGTCGAGAGTCGTTCCGCCTGACCGCTCGTCTCGCGCACAACACCACGTCGACTACCCCATCGCAAGGTATGCGTCATGTTAAGAAGCCCCGCCGTGACCAAAACCCCGGCATAATTGGCACTGTGACTACATCGTGCAGAAGCGACGTTATTGCCGCTGTCCTCGAAGTCTGCGGGCTCGAGTCGGTGGTACTCGTCGATGACGCTGATCTCGAAACCCTCGGCATCGACTCGCTCGATCTGATCGAAATCGGAATGATCATGGAAGAGCGGCATGACGTCCAGATGAGCAGTGAAGACTTCGCCGATGTCACGACATTCGGTGAAGCGGTCGCTGTCTTCGATCGAATCATCACCGCATGACGAGCGGTCGGGCGCGGTCGGCCACGGTCCTCGGGGCCGGCGTCGTCTCGCCTGCTGGTTCGACCCTGCCCGACGCATGGGCTGTCGTGGGAGCAGGAGGCCACACCCGCGCCGAGGTGATGGAGTACGCCGAGCTGCCCGAACTCCCCGTGCTTGGCTGCCGAGCGGCCGGATTCGATCCCGAGACGTTCTTGGAACGCCACGAGTTGCGCCGCCTCGATCGCACCCACCAGATGTCGTTCTGGGCCGCCGACCACGCGTTGAACGCCGCCGGCGATGGGCCTGACCTGGCCCGGTGCGCAGTCGTCGTCGGCACCGGCTTCGGTTCCGAGCTCTTTCAAGCTGCGCAGCTTGAGCTCTTCAACAAACGGGGCTACCGGGCAACATCACCACTCACCATTCCGGTCGTGATGCCGAACTCGATCGCTGCTCAGTTATCGATG
>CAXMZV010000818.1:0-1795 GCA_964199985.1 Candidatus Ilumatobacter isfjordensis
CATTGGCGACCGGGTCAACAGCCGCCTGCCGTTGTTCCTCACCGCCGTACTCGGCATGTCATTCCTCCTGCTGATGATGGTGTTCCGTTCGGTGCTCGTGCCGCTCAAAGCGGTACTGCTGAACCTGCTGAGCATCGGTGCCGCCTACGGCGTCCTCGTGATGGTCTTCCAATGGGGCTGGGGCGCCGGCCTCATCGGGCTTGAGTCCACCTCACCCATCGACCCCTTCATCCCGATGTTCATGTTCGCCGTGCTCTTCGGCCTCTCGATGGACTACGAGGTGTTCCTGCTGTCCCGAGTGCGTGAGAAGTACCTCGCAACTGGCGACAACGACACCTCGGTCATCCACGGCATCGCCGGCACCGCTCGGGTCATCACCTCAGCAGCCCTGATCATGATCGCGGTCTTCGGCGGCTTCATCTTCGGCAACGACCCGACGATCAAGATGTTCGGAGTCGGCCTCGCCACAGCGATCTTCGTCGACGCCAGCATCGTTCGCATGATTCTCGTGCCGGCAACGATGAAGCTCATGGGCGACGCCAACTGGTGGCTGCCGAGCTGGCTTGACCGCCTCCTGCCCGCCATCGACATCGAAGGCGAGACCGGTCTCCCCGACCTCGACATCGACTCCGGTGTCGATGTTCCGCAAGAACCGCAGGCAGCAGACGCCCGCGAGCCAGCGTTCGTCTGAGCCCGCACCGGGCCGGCACCGCGCAACTGTGCGGTGCCGGCCACCACACTCTGGGCCTCGGCGCCCGGATCGGTTTTGCGGACCCCTACCTTTTCATCACTCCCTGGTTACGGGGTTCCGACAGGGTGACGACTCTGCGAACTGCTGGTCGTCAACAACGGCCGGGGCGAGATGGGCCACCACGGAGCTCACGACGACCCGTCGCCTGATGACCACCCGACGTGGTGGAAGCAATCGGTGGCGCCGCGGTGGCCACTGAGCAAGCCCATCGCATCGACGACCCCGCCTGACCTCGGGACGAAGCGAGGAGCCCGGCTCGGCAGCGCCGTAGCGTGCTGATTTCAGTCGCTCAGTCGAGCGGGTTGCCGAAGGTGACACTCTTTGCACGGCGTGCCGAGATCGTGTCGATCTCGACGGTGCGGCCAGTGTTCACGGAGTGCACGATCGCGTTGTCCACGCCGAGGTACATCATCACGTGGCCGGGGTAGTGCACGAGGTCACCGGCGGAAGCTGATTCCTGGTCCACCTTGGTGGCGGCCCGAATCTGGTCGCCGCTGATGCGATTGAGTGCAACGCCCGACTCTTCCCACGCATAGGAAGTCAACCCGGAGCAGTCGAAGCCCTCGTCCTCGACGCTGGCGAGCGACTTGTACGGCACACCGATCTGCGTCATGGTGGCGAGGACTGCGCGCTGATGGTCGAGGCTGGCGTCAGACCATGCGTCGATCATCGAGAATTCGTTGAAGCCGAGTTGGCGAGCAGCAAGCCGGGCCGTTGCGGCACGATGTTTGGCGTACACCAGATAGTCAACGAGGCCGTCGGATTCGATGAAGACGTCGTAGGCCTCGACTGCGAGGTCAGCTTCGGTCGTGATCTCGGGGGCGAGTGCGTTCACGGGGAGTTCGGGCTGTTGCGCGGAAGCAGTCGCGGAGAACGAGAGCGCTGCGATTGCGGCTGCGGTACCGGCGCCGAGCGCGCGCAGCATGGTGTGGGAGGAGAGAGGCATGAGGCAAGAAGTCCAAGAGGGTCGGTGGGCCGGCGCTGCCGATGTGACAGAAGCGGTGTCGAGAGAGCGACCCGTCGTGACGGATCAGTAACATATCG
>CAXMZV010000819.1:0-1791 GCA_964199985.1 Candidatus Ilumatobacter isfjordensis
ACATCGACACCATACGAAAAAGCACTCACCCTGCAGAACTGGTTCCGAAGCGAGTTCGACTACAGCCTCGAGGTGCAAGCAGGCCACAGCAACACCGCAATCGAAGGATTCCTACGCGATCGAGTCGGCTATTGCGAACAATTCGCCGGCACCTACGCCGCCATGATGCGCACCCTCGGCATCCCCGCCCGGGTCGCGGTCGGCTTCACCCCTGGCAACTTCAACGGCGAGCGCTTCTCGGTCCTCGGTAAGAACGCCCACGCCTGGCCAGAGGTGTGGTTCGACGGTCTCGGTTGGGTGCCATTCGAGCCGACGCCAGGGCGCGGCGCACCCGGTTCGGAGAACTACACCAGCGTCGAGCCGCAACAAGACGCCACCGGCATCGACCCCGATGCCGCCCCAGCTGACGCCACACCGGCGCCCGACGTGGAAGTCGCTCCGCAGACGACCGTTGTCGCTCCGGGGGCAACCACCCCCGACGGCCAGCCCGTCATCCCCGCAGGCGTCGACCCAGGCGGCACCCCAGCGTCCACCGGCGACGGCTTGGGAACCGCCACCGACGAGGGCAGCTTCTGGCCAATCCGCGAACTGCTGCTGCTCATGCTGTTCGGTGCCCTCCTTGCTGCGCCCGCCCTCATTCGCCGTTGGCGACGGAGCCGAATGCCTCGTGACCCAGCAGGTGCTGTTGCGGTGCTCTGGCGGCGCTCCGTGGACGATCTCCGCGAGGTTGGCCTCCGACCCCGAGCCTCGGTGACTCCAATTGAGCAAGCCGCCGCCGCAGCCGACGGGTTCCCCGTGATCGCGCGGCCGTTCGGGTCGCTTGCGGCTGCACTGACCGAAGTGTCCTTCGCTCCCGACGGAGTCGGCAGCGTCCGCATCAACGAGTGCCAGCAGTGGAGTCGCCAGATCGAACGGGCAGTGAACGACTCAATCGGGCCGTTCACCCGGCTCCGCCGCTACTTCACCCGATTGAACTAAAGCGCTGAAGATCGACGGAATCAGACTTCGTCGTTGTCGCGTTCGCGAACCGGACGACGGCCAGCATTGAGCCATGCCGAGATCGGCAGCTGACCGAGACGGTCACGGCCGACGAGCCGGAGCTCGGATTCCAGCAGCAGCGCCATCACCAAGACGAGCACGAAACCGGCGAACGCCACGACAAAGTTGACCGCCAGGCCACCGATGGTGATGACGAGTCCGAGCAGCAGCCCAAGACCAAGGAGCGCGGAGCGGCGCCGCGACACGCGATACCCCTTTTGCGCAAAAGTGGGGTCTTGCTGGAGTTCCTCTTCGATCTGGCGAAGAATGCGCTGTTCGTTCTCGGAGAGCGGCACGAGCACATCATCGCACGTTCGAGGCCGAACCTCAACGCGAGAGCCGAGATGTGACCGAAGCGGCCTACTTTTCAGGGAGCGACGGAACCTGGATCACCGTGCGCCGAGCCCGATTGATGATGACCGCTGCGACGGTCACGAGGAGCAATTCAATGATCACGCCGACACGGAGCCCTTCGACGCTCCTTCGATAGAGCAGCGTGTCGACTTGGTGGAGTGAGACGAGACGGATCGCCGAAAAGCACATCAAGGTCGCGGTTGCGAGAGTCATCGGGAGGTAGCGCCGTCGACGTTCAGGGATTCTCCAGAGCGCGAGCAGCGTCAGAATCGCCCAGAGCAGTGAGATCACAGCGACGATGACAACTTGGAGTGATCGTCGGGACTCATACCAGCCATCGGCGTAGGCGCCACTTCGTGCAAAGCCGGTCAGCGTCTTGCCCAGTTCGCCGGCACCCGC
>CAXMZV010000820.1:0-1782 GCA_964199985.1 Candidatus Ilumatobacter isfjordensis
GCGTCCAGGGCCTGCGCGAGATGGACGGCGGGACGGTTCGTGTGCTCGGGCTCGACCCGATGACCGAGGCTGGCGAGCTGCGCCAGCGTGTTGGCTCACAGCTTCAGGACGCGGCGCTGCCCGGTCGGTTGAGGGTGGCGGAGTCGCTGGAGCTGTTCGCGGCGTTTGCCCGGAATCCGGTCGACTGCGATCTGCTGCTCGATCGTTGGCGGTTGCAGGAGTATCGCGATCAGGCCTTCGACAGCTTGTCGGGGGGCCAGCGCCAGCGGTTGTTCATCGCGCTCGCGTTTGTCAACTCGCCAGAGCTGGTGTTCCTCGATGAGCTCACGCAAGGGCTCGATCCCCAGGCGCGGCGAGCGACATGGGAGCTCATCCGCGAGATCCGACAAGACGGCACAACGGTCGTGCTCGTGACGCACTTCATGGACGAAGCAGAGCACCTCTGTGACCGCGTTGCCGTTGTCGACGACGGGAAGGTGATCGCGCTCGATACGCCGCAGGGTTTGATCGACGGGCTGGGGTTGCGGTCCGTTGTGCGTTTCACCACCGCTGAGCCGGATCTGGGTTGGGTGGAGCGGCTCGACGTGGTCGAGTCGCTGACCCGCCGTGGTGACGCGGTCGAGGTTCGCGGCACCGGCCCGGTGTTGGCGCTTGTCGCGTCCGAGCTGGTCGCGCACGGGATTGTCCCACTCGACCTGCGAGTCGATCGCCCGACGGTCGAAGACGCGTTCTTGGCCCTCACCGGACAGGCGATCCGAGGATGATGGCGATACGCGGCTACCTCGCGATGACACGCGCCGAGTTCCGGTTGTTCCGCAGAGAGCCCTTCTCGATCGTCTTCGTACTCGCATTCCCGCTGATGATGATGATGCTGCTCTCTGCCGTCTTCGGGAACAGCGAGTCCGACGCCCAGGACGTCGAGAACGGCATGCTTGTCTGGCGGGGCGTGACCCCGGCCGACTACTACACGACGGCGTCAGTGGCCGTGATCATCGCCGCGCTCGGGCTGATGACGCTGCCGATCAACCTGACCGGATACCGCGAGCAGGGCATTCTGCGACGCCTGCGGGCTTCGTCGGTCTCGACCTGGACCCTCGTCAGCGCCCAACTCACGCTCGCGCTCGTGACCTTCGTCGCGGGCGCGCTGCTGATGACCGCCGTCGCCTGGCTCGCCTACGACACCATGCTGCCCGATGACGTGATCGGGGTCGTGGTCGCCCTGCTGTTCGGAACCGCAGCGTTCGGAGCGATCGGACTGCTGCTCGCGACGATGGTCCGGAGCAGTCGCTCAGCCCAGGGCATCGGCCTCCTACTGTTCTTCGCGATGTGGTTGATCTCGGGCACCGGCCCACCCCGCGCCGTCCTGCCGTCGGGTCTCCGTGATGTCGGCGGCGTGCTGCCACTCACCCACCTCGTCACCGCCGTGCAGGACCCGTGGTTCGGGTTCGGCTGGAGCGCCACCGATCTCGCGGCCCTCGCCGCGTACGCCTTCGCCGCTGGTGCCCCCGCGCTGTGGTTCTTCCGCTGGGACTAACGGATCTGGGAGCGGGCTCGGACGAGCGTCGTCATGGTCGCCCGACGCACAGAAGTTGCGCTTCGAAACCCGCCAAACGCGGGACCAACGATCTCCGGCGAGCGCCGGTCCAGGACCACGCATATCGCTCAGCCCATCACACGGTCGAGACCGCTCGGTATCGGCACGACTGCGCTCGTTCACCTGCTCGAGAATGTGCGACTGTGCTGACGTTGGACGCGATCGTGGCACACCCGCTCTTCGCTGCC
>CAXMZV010000821.1:0-1781 GCA_964199985.1 Candidatus Ilumatobacter isfjordensis
CCCGGTTTCGATTCACCTTCGAGAACGAGAGACAACTGCCACAGTCCAACGCCGACGCCGCCTACAGCGCGGTGGTCTCGGCGCAACCAGCGACGATGAACCGCGACGAACTCGCGGAACATCTCGGCCACCTCCGCGTGGTTCGATCCTGGGTCGACGCCGCCGAGATCGCTGCCAATCGCCGAGCTCGCGAGTTGGCAGACGCCGGCTCGGCCGGTTCCGCCGAGGCTGCCCACGTTCGAGCCGGGCAACGCTCCGAACGCGAGGCTCGCGCCGTCACCGACCGCGCGGATGTCTGCGACCAGATGCCCGGCTTTGAGTCGGCCCTCGCATCAGGCGATGTCTCCGGCGGGCACGTCGATGCCATCGCACGAGCGGCGGGGCGACTCGACGACGCCGGACGCGAACGGTTGCATGCTTCTGCCAATGCCTATCTCGACCAGGCCGCGCGGTCGACTGTCGATGCCTTCGACCGGGCTCTGCGCAAGGAAGTCCAGTTGATCAATGCCGCAACAGCGGGCGACACAGCAGCGGAAGAGTTGGCGTCGCAACGGCGCCGTTCGAGCGTGAAGCGATGGATCGACAAGACAAGCGGGATGCATCACACGCTGCTCGAACTCGACCCGTTGCGAGACGCCGAACTGTGGACCGCCATCGACGCTCAGCTCGCCACTGACCGTGCAACCGATGGCACCGCCACGACGCCGTGGAGCGAACTCCGAGTGCAGTCCGTCGTCAACGCGGCCAAGGCATCAGGGGGTTCTGGTAGCCGCCCCGAGGTCGGTGTGCTGATTGCGTATGACCGGCTGGTCGACACCGCATCGCTTGCAGGTGTGTGCGAAACCGTCAACGGCACTCCGTTGCCGGTCGTGACGGTTCGTCGGCTGTGCTGCGACGCCGACGACTTCCCCGTCGCGCTCGGAGCAGACGGGGAGGTGCTCGATTCAGGCCGCACCCGGCGCACCGCGAGCCGAGCCCAACGACGAGCGCTGGCTGCGATGCATCGCACATGTGCCCACCCCGATTGCACGGTGGGGTTCGATGACTGTCGAATCCACCACGTTCGCTTCTGGACTGAACACGGTGGATTGACCGACATCGACAAGCTGATCCCGGTCTGCGAGCGACACCACCACCTCGTGCACGAAGGCGGATGGACGCTCACCATGACGCCCGAGCGCACCGCCACCTGGGTCCGGCCCGACGGCAGCGTCCACTGGATCGGCATCACCTTCGACCGGACACAGCGGGAGGCACACGCGAACGTCGCAGCCGACCTGACCTGAACTGACCTGCGCCGACCGGCGCGACACGACGGCCGAGGCCGAGTGAGCCACGTTGCTTTCGGGTCCGACGTCTGTCATCGACCGGGCGGTCAAGCCCGTGTGTCCGTCGCGGTCAGGCGGTCTGACCGCAGATCAACCGACGGGGACCTCTCTGCCGGGCATTTCGCCCTGCCCGAGCTCTCACTCCGGGCGGGTCCTGACAACAGCGGGAGTTACTCGTCAGTGACCGAGCACGATCGAGCCGACGTCGGCAAGCGAGCTGGCGACGTGATCGATACGCGCTGATTCTGGAGCTTCGCTGCCGGCTGGGTTGAACCAACAGGTGGCACAACCGGCGGCCACACCGCCGGCGATGTCAGAGCTCAGGCTGTCTCCGACAACGAGCACGGTCGATGGATCGGGATTGCCGTGCGCGGCGAGCGCTACGTCGAAGAACGCTCGGCTCGGCTTGGCAAGACCGATCTCGCTCGACACGGTGACGGATGAGAAGTAGGC
>CAXMZV010000822.1:0-1778 GCA_964199985.1 Candidatus Ilumatobacter isfjordensis
GCTCTTAGAGCAGTCCGAGATCTCGGGCGGACTGAACAGCCGCATGGCGACCGTCGACGGCGAGCTTGCGATAGATCGCCTTGCTGTGGGTCTTCACCGTGTTGAGCGACACGTACAGTTCGCCGGCGATCTCGCGCTGCGACAGCTTCGACGGCAGATAGCGCAGCACAGCGAGTTCGCGGTCGCTCAGTTCCTCGATGAGTTCCTCGACATTGACGCGTTCGGCGTGACCATGACGGGACTCCACCCGTGAGACGTATCGGCCGGGAACGCCAGGATCAACGCAGCGGTTCGCAATCGCTCGCGCTTCGGCCAGGAGGCGGTCGGCGTCGGGGTGACCATGGTCGAAGGCGACGTCGGCTGCGCTCGCGAGCGCATAGGTGAGCGTGACGTACTCCGGTGACCGGCGAGCCAACTGGACACCCCGGAGCGCCGCGGGCACAGCAACCTCGGGGTCGGCGGTCGTTCGTGCCACGATGCTGTGCGCCAACGCCATCTGTGGCGCCTCAGTGATGCGATGTTCGTCAGCGAACGAGATCGACGTCTCGGCAAGTTCACTGGCGACCTCGGGTCGGCCACCCTCGAGTTCGGCGATTGCCTCGAAGATCGGTGCGACGGCCGCCACGAAGTAATCGGGCCGGTGAGCCGCCATCTCCTTGGCCTGGTCGAGAAACGGGCGCGCTTCATCGAAGAGGCCGCCCATCACTCTCACGCCGCCGAGCACCATTGGATGCGTCGGCTCCGTCGTCGGAACCTGCTCTTCGATGGCCGCCAAGCCACCTGCGACATCGCCCTTCGCGAGATGCACCATTGCGGACAACGACAAAATGAGCCCCGCGTCGAGTCCTTCGGTGTCGAGCCGGCCAGCGATGGCGAGCGCTCGTTCGGCCTCGGCGAACCTGCCGGTCACGAACGACACCCATCCGTGCACGATGGCCAAGCCTTCGTGCTCGTCGACGAGGTCACCGAGGCGTTCGATGTAGCGGGTCACGGTGTATGTGCGACCGACGTTCAGCAGCTTGGTCGCGTTGTTCGCCACGACGTCAGCAGCCTCAATGCGATTGCCCGCTGCGAGCAGATGCTCGACCGCCGCGGTGTACTCCCCCGCTTCCTCGTACCACCGGCCCGCCGACGCATGGAGTTCAGCGAAACGGTCCGGCGATGTTCGTTCAAGCTCCACACGGAGCAGATCTCGCAGCAGGTGGTGGAATCGGTACCACGTGCCGTTGCGATCGAGTGAGATCACGAGTTGATTCGTGGACGCCAGCGCGTCAAGCCACATCGCTCCGTCCGTTGTCTCGCACACGTCGTCGATGAGCGATCCGGAGAGGCGTTCGAGAACGGACACTTCAAGGAGGCGCTGTCGGTCGTCGCCATCGACCGAATCGAGGAACTCATCGGTCAAATAGTCCGCAACAAGTTGGTCGTCGCCGTGGAACGACTCGACGAACTCTTCGACGTCTCCGCCATCGCGCAGGGACAACCCAGCGAGCACCAGACCTGCGGCCCATCCCTCCGTGCGTTCAGCCAATCGCTCGATCGAGTCGGTGCCGATCCCGACCGCGTCAGCGTCGAGCAGCCAGCCCGCCTCGTCGACATCGAAACGGAGATCAGCTGAACGGAACTCGGTGATCTGGTCGCGAACACGCAGACGACCGAGCCGGAAAGGTGGGTCGATTCGCGTCGAGATCACCACCACCAGGTTCGACGGGCGGAGCGCGATCAGTTGTTCGACTCCACGGTGCACGTCCGGGTTCGAAATGAGGTGGTAGTCGTCG
>CAXMZV010000823.1:0-1776 GCA_964199985.1 Candidatus Ilumatobacter isfjordensis
TGGTCAAGCGCCTGAAGGTCGACGAGGTGATCCATGGCAACCCCAGCGGTATGGCGATGGTGATGGACTTCGAATCGGCCGAAGCGATCACCACGGTATTCGAGTCCGACGAATACGCCGCGCTGGTGCCGGTACGCGATCGGGGCTTCAAGGAGACGAACATCCTGGTGACCCAAGAAATGTAGGACCACACGGCCGCCCGATATTCGCGCCACAGAATCCCGGGTCTGTGACCGTTGCTCGCGTGCGATGTCGGCCCGACTGCAGTGCTCGGGAATCGCGCAACCGCGACGACCCAGACCAGTCCGGGGTCGCCGTCTCGCTCTGATGCCGTCCCGGCGTGCACCGACACCCTGACCTCCAATGCACCCGTGTCACCCCAGTCGCCCTCGGTGAGCGCGTTCACGGCTCCGAGCGCGCCAGTCACTGCATTGTCGGCATCATCGAACACGGCGATCATCCCGTCGCCGGTGTGCTTGAAGACGCGGCCACCGGCGGACTCGATCGCCCCGTGTAGCAGGCGGTCGTGAGTCTCCAACGCCGTGCGCATTGCGTCGCCGTGTGTTTCCCACAGTGCGGTTGAGCCGACGACGTCAGACATGACGAACACCGACGCGCTCATGCCAACACCGCCCGACTCATCGGATCGAACCTAACAGTCGAGGTTCAAACGAATCCGCCGATCGGGCGCTGCCGAACTCGCCAACGACATCAGCTGCCGATCGACGACCCACAGCGTAAACCCCGCTCACGACCCGACCACGAGCACCTTCGGCCCCGCTTGGGCGCTCGATATTCGCGGCGTCGCGACCGCCCCAGACCCACGCGCGACCAGGCATCCGAGAGCGCCCTGTTCGGTTGTGGGATACGTCGCTGGCCCGCGCGTTACGAGCGGTTCGCCGCTCGCGTACGTGCCGATCTCGCGCAGGCTGGGGCCACTTGCGACGCCGTTGATATGGGTGCTTCGCGATCCTGGTGTTGCGCTCGGAACGGTCGGCGAGCGTGCGGGACGATGATCAGGCATCGGCAGCGACGGCGAGCCGCTCGATGGGTTGACCGGTGACCTCGGCAATGAGCTCAAAGTCCTTGTCGAGATGCAAGACGGTGATCCCGGCAGATTCAGCGGTTGCAGCGATGAGGAGGTCGGGGATCGACGGGGCGCGATGTTGGCCAAGGTCCGCAAGTGCGAGTTGGATTGCGACAGCACGGTCCTCGATCCTCAAGGTGAGGTACTCGACGGGCATTGATGCAAGTGGCGGTCTGGTTGCGCTGTGTCGAAGCTCGTTCGCCGACCTCGCGGAGAAGCCGATCTCGAGTCGGGTGAGTGTGCTGATACGGACGAGCCCGCGCTGGATTCGGGTAGCCCAGGTGGCAGCGTCAGGGCTGGCGGCGAGCCGTACCAACGCGGACTTGTCGATCAGCCAGGTGGTCACCGCCAGGCCGCGTCCATGACCGTGTCATCGCCGAGGTCGGAGAACGTGTCAGCGAACGCTGCAAGATCGTCCGTGGTGACGTCGAGGATCGCTTCGCTTCGCTCGCGTGCAAGAGTCCGTCGCAGATACTCGGTACGAGACAGGCCCGCACTGTGCGCCTTGGCGTCGATCGCGGCCAACACGTCGTCGGGCACATCACGGATCAGAATGTCGCTCATCGGTCACTCCTTCATGTCGTTGGTATCGCATGATATCACTCTCGAGTCCGACCGCAGCTGGAGGCCACCAACGGCGAGAGCGTTCTTGGGCGCCCTCCCGAGCGCGTGCGTGCCGCTAACGGTCT
>CAXMZV010000824.1:0-1775 GCA_964199985.1 Candidatus Ilumatobacter isfjordensis
CGTCAGCCGATCGAGTTGAGCAACTGCGTCAGCGTCATGCCACTCGCAGGGGCTGCAACGAGGGTGACGAGCGAACGATGGAGCGGTGCGGGATTGTTGTTCCAGACCTGTGTGATGGTGGCGCCGTCGGTGCCCCCTGGGTCGTCGCTCGGGTAGTAGGCCACTGTCGTCGGGCCATTGTTTCGGGCTTGGTCGATTGCGCTTGCGATCGAGGCAGCCGATGCGTTGTTGAGGTTGACGAACGTCACCCGCTGCGTTCCTGGCTGCGCGCCGTTGAGCATGTCATGCCAGTCGAGCAGTCCGTTCGCTCGACCGAACACGACGACCTCGGCCGGCTCATTCGGGTCGGGGGTCACCTGCAGGCTTCCAGGGTTGCCGTGGAAACTGCCGAAAGCACTCGACGAAATCGGTGTGGTGTACACGCTGCGGTCCGGGCCGACTGCCGTCGCAGCGCCCCCGACAGCGCCGCCCCCGGTAGCCGTGCCGGTGCATGCGCTTCCGGTGGCCGGAGCGATCGTGTAGGTCCCGTCCGCTGCGAGCGTCACGTCGTACATCGACGACTCGGCAACGACCACCTCGTTGGACACGAGGTCGGCCTCTGCGGCATAGCTGCCGTGGAGTATGTAGTGCTGCTCTTCGACCTTGGTGAGGCTGGTGAGCTCGGCGGCGCACGAATTCTGTTGGCCCTGGTCGGTGATGCCACGAACCGCGAACACCGTCACCGTCGAGAGCACGCCAAGGATGACGATGACGATCAACAACTCGATCAGCGTGAAGCCGTCGTCGCCGGCTTTCGGTTCCTGCTGCATTACGCTTCATCGACACATCTGCAGAGCGGCTTGAGTCAAGATCGCCTCAAGTGAGTCGGGCGGCGAGTCGAGCGCCACACATCGCTCACCACGCACTGCGTGAACCGCGCAACCGAGCGCATCGTACGCCACGGATGACGGATGGCCGTGGCCGCATGCCGCAGCGGATTTCCGGCGCCGCGCAGCGGCTGGCGAATCTGTCCGACCAGCGTCATCGGCATCGGCTCGCTGATGCCGTACACCTGCGGTCGACGGTGCTTGGGCATGAAGTAGGTCCCAAAGACGATGTCCCACAGGGGCAAGAAGACCGAGTAGTTGTGATTGTGCGCGTCAGCCTCGTTTGCGTGATGCCAATGGTGGAACTCTGGCGTGATGATCAGGCGATGCAGGGGCCGCAAGCGCCAGCGGACATTCGCGTGCAGGAAGAGCCCGCTGAGCAACTGGACGATCGCGAGGACACCCGTGAACGTGGCGTCGAAACCTGCTGCGATCAAGAACACGAACGGTGGTGCAACGATCGCGCCGTCGAACGGATGATTCCGGAATCCACTCACCCAGTCGAGGTGCTCGGTGGAGTGGTGTACAGAGTGGAACTTCCACAAGAACGGAACCTCGTGTGACCATCGGTGGACCCAATACACCGCCATGTCGAAGAGTGCGATCCCCACGAACGGCAGCGCTGCAACGGGGAACACCGCCACGAGCGGGCGGAGCGCCAGACCAGGGAGCCAGGCGAAGCTGAGTACACCGACCACGACGGCCACCACGACGCTGGCCACGCCGAGCAACGGCGCCGCGAGGGCGTGGGCGACGTCGACGCCGAGGCCAGGGCGGCGGATCCGCTGGCCTCGATGCCGGGGGAACATCTTCTCGAAGGGGACGACGAGAACGAAGAGTAGGGGCAGCACCAAGAGGCCCCCGCGATCGAAGGCCAACGACCCGACGATCAAGACGAGCGCGGCGAGA
>CAXMZV010000825.1:0-1775 GCA_964199985.1 Candidatus Ilumatobacter isfjordensis
TCTCCGTCTACAATGGCGAACAGATGTTCGCACCACCATCGAGCGTCGACGGACAAGCTTCCTCGCACGCGCCTCACGAATCGCGAGCCCTACGCGACCTCAATCCTCAGCAGCTTGACGCGGTCAACCACGTCGGCTCGCCGCTGTTGGTCGTCGCCGGGGCCGGCACCGGAAAGACGAAGACAATCGTGTCGCGGGTCGTACGAATCCTCGATGAGGGATCGGACCCCAACCGTGTTCTGCTGATGACGTTCACCCGTCGAGCCGCGTCTGAGATGTTGGGTCGGGTCGCTGCGGCGAGCGACGATCGATCGGCGGCCCAGGTGTGGGGCGGCACGTTCCACTCGACCGCGAATAGGCTGCTGCGAAACTTCGGGCCATCGGCCAGCCTTCCGGTCGGATTCACGGTGCTCGACCAGAGCGACAGCACCGATCTGATGGGCCTCGTCCGGACCGAGGAGGGCTTCGGCGAAAGGTCGAAGCGTTTCCCGCGAAAGGAGACCATCGCCGGCATCTACAGCCGCATGGTCAATGGGCAGGCGAAACTCGACGACGTTCTCGACACCTCGTACCCGTGGTGCGCAGAACATGGGGAGAATCTCAAGGCCATCTTCAGGGGGTACACCGCACGAAAGCGCCGGCACCAGGTGCTCGACTACGACGACCTGCTTCTGTTCTGGCGCGCGATCACAGTCGGGCCAACCGGAGACGCCCTTCGCGACCGGTTCGATCACATCCTCATCGACGAGTTCCAGGACACGAACCCGATCCAATGCGACATCATCCGTGGAATGTGTCGCTCCGGTGAGGGAACGCCGACCGATGTGTGTGCGGTCGGCGACGATGCGCAGGCGATCTACGGATTCCGCTCGGCCACGGTGCAGAACATGTGGGATTTCTCCGAGCATTTCCCCGGAGCGGCGACGGTCACACTCGACCAGAACTATCGCTCGACCACCCCCATCCTCGATGCGGCCAACGCGGTTCTCGGCCATACCGCGGCCGGACGACAGCACTTCGCGAAGGAACTCTGGTCCGATCGCACCGACGGTCGCAGGCCCGTGCTGGCCACCCATCATGACGAGGGGGCGCAGAGCCGAGCCGTCGCCGATGCCGTGCTCGACGCCCGTGAACGAGGCACCGACCTTCGTGAACAGGCGGTCCTCTTTCGCTCGGGTCACCACTCCGATCACCTCGAACTCGAACTGACCCGGCGAGACATCCCTTTCGTCAAGTACGGCGGGCTCAAGTATCTCGAAGCTGCCCACGTGAAAGACCTGCTCGCACTTCTTCGGATCCTCGACAATCCGAGCGACGAGCTCGCGTGGCATCGAGTGTTGCGGTCGATCGAAGGCGTCGGACCATCGACACTTCGCCGACTCTCGGGCGAACTCGGCCTGGACCGCCTCCCTCCGAATCCGCACGACCATGCCCTTCGGCGCTTCGTGAACGGTCATGGCACTCTTCCATCTGGTGCAATCGGACAGGCCGACGAACTGCGGGCGTCGCTGTCCGATTGCACCGACGGAACACTGTCGCTGGCAGAGCAGGTGAACCGGCTGAGCACGTTCTGCGAGATGGTGTTCCGCAATCGCTACGACAACGCCGCGGCCCGGCTGGCCGACATCGACCAGCTCGCCACGACCGCTCGCTCCTACGATTCGCGTTCACGATTCCTCACCGAGCTCACGCTCGACCCGCCCGCGAAGACGGGCGATCGCGCCGGGCCACCGCACCTCGACGACGACTGGCTCACCCTCAGCACAATCCATTCC
>CAXMZV010000826.1:0-1773 GCA_964199985.1 Candidatus Ilumatobacter isfjordensis
CACCTGCAGATACCAGAGCCGCGCAAATAGCGACGCAAACAGGCCAAGAACAAGCACGCCCAACATGGCCAGTCGTAGCGGCGAGTTGTCGCTCATTTCGACCCGAACGTTCGCCGACCTAGCGGATCAACCGCCCACATCCAGTGCGAGACTGCGACCAGTGCGACCGCGGCGATTGCATTGACCAACGAAGCGATGAGGACGATCCTGGCGATCGGCGCCTCGCGCAGGGCGTCCTCGCCGAGAGCGATGCCCAGGGCGACAAAAGCGGTCAGGCCGGCTGCGGTACCGACTCCGACTGCGAGCGCCGACATCATCGGCGACTCCTCGATGCGATCCATGAAGACGTGACCGGCGACCCACCCGGCGACGCCAAAAACCAGCGCGCTCAGCCCGATCGGAGTGAAAAGAAACATGTCGACGACGAGGCCAAAAAGGAAGCCAAAGATCGCACCACGCTCGACCCCTCCCGTCAGGCCGGCAGCGACGGCGAATCCGATAGGCAGCTCGGCGGCTACACCGCTCACTCGGAGATTGGGAGCAATTCCGACATGAACGATCAAGACGAACACGGCAACGGTGAAGACCCGAAGAGTCCACGCCCCTCTCACCGGGAGCTCCTGAGATACAAGGCTTTCACGGGTTTGAGTCTCCGCCAACCGTCCAGAGGATGACCGTGACATAGCGCAAATTCTCGAGGTCGGCCACCGGCCGTACTTTGACCGACTGTTGGAGCAGCCGTGAGTCGAAATCGACCTCGCTGATCGTGCCGACGACCAGATCCGGTGGATAAGAGCTGCCATCGATGCCGCTCGTCACCACCGGCGCACCAACCTCTATTCGGGTTGCCTCGGTGAGCCCCTCGGTGACAACAAGATCCTCGCCCAAGCCATTGCCCCGAGCGAGCGCTACGTCGCCGGTTCCGACAACTCTGATGCCCACGGCGTAATCGGGCTGATGCAGCAACCGCACCTGACTGAAATCGTTTTGCACCTGGCTGACCCGGCCGACAAGCCCCGCGCTGGTCACGACAGGCATTCCGACTCTGAGCCCATCGTTGCGCCCGCGGTCGATCTCGACGGAGTAACTCTCGAAGTTTCCGGGCCGATCGATGACCTGCCCGACCACGGTCTCGGCGCCGCCGATGTAGTCGATGTCGATCTCTTCGAGCAACTCGCGCAGCGCGTCCTCGGCCGCGCTGGCCCTGATCGCGTCGCCACGTACCTCCGCCAGCTCGTCGCGCAATCGGTCGTTGTCGTCCTCGAGTTCGTCAAATTCGGTAAACGACTTCCAGGCGTTGGTGACCGGTGACACCAACGACTCTGCACGATCGGCCACGGGATCGATGATCCCACGGACCGTCGACTGAGCGGCGTCGAGCGGCCGAAAGCCCTGGTAGTCGAGCGAAAGCACCGTTATCGACGTCAAGAGCAACAGGATGAGGGTCGTGCGGCGACGGCGGCGCGGGTCAAGTACAGCCATGGATCGTTACGGCTCGCTCGAGCCGAGGCGTCGGTAGCTTTCCGTCGACTCAGTCGTGGGCCGACGAGAACAGGACATCCTTGAGCGCATCGAACTCTTCGAGCGTTTGGCCGGAACCAAGCGCCACCGCGTAGAGCGGGTCGGGTGCGAGCAGCACCGGCATGCCGGTTTCGTTGTGGATGCGCTGAGGTAGACCAGCGAGCAATGCGCCACCGCCTGCGAGCATGATGCCACGCTCCATGATGTCGGCGGCGAGCTCGGGGGGAGTGTTGTCGAGGGTGACCTTGACAG
>CAXMZV010000827.1:0-1772 GCA_964199985.1 Candidatus Ilumatobacter isfjordensis
TGCATCCTGACGCACGACCCGAAATTCGACGTGCCGGCGGTGCAAGGCGCCCTCGCTACCCGTGTCGGCTATATCGGTGTCATGGGCAGCCGTAAGACCCATGCCAAGCGGATGGAACGTCTGCACGCTGTTGGCGTCACGGCCGCCGACGCCGAACGGCTCATGTCACCCATCGGCCTCGATCTTGGGGCTCGGACGCCAGAAGAAACAGCGGTGAGCATCTGCGCCGAGATCATCGCCCGCCGAACCGGCCGGCACGTGCCCAGCCTGCGCGACAGCTCCGGCGACATCCACTGACGTCAAGCAGGGTGGACCGTCGAGCAACGACGGCCCACCCTTTGGCGGGACTTCTTCGCGGAGATCGGCTCCGTCTCAGTCGCTGTCGGCCGCGACAAGTGCTGCCACAGATGCAAGGCCGAACGAGGCGATGCTCGCCGCTGTGCGGAGGGAGTGCCAGCGGTTCCAGGGTTGCTCGTAGGTCAGACGTCGATCCCGAAGTGAACTCTCGTTGCTCTGGCCGATACTGAACGCGTCGAGCGCATCGTTGAGCGGAACGTTTCGGCCGATGGTGACGCCGAGCACACCGACGACGTAGGTCGCCGCCGCGCTCGCCAGCATCCAGCCACGTCGGGTGTCGCCAGCCCGGAACTGTGTGATTGCGGCTGCTCCGAGCACCAGCGGGATGCCCATGAACGGGATGACGAACGCCGGGTTGATGATGGTGTGGTTGATGTGTTGCATCGTGCCGACGTAGGCGATGTCGGTCGTGCGGCGCAGGCCGGGAATGACCGACACGGTCCAGCCGTAGAGCAGCCCTGAGACGAGGCCGGTCGACACGATGCCGCTGCCGAGGAGGAGGTCCTTGAGTTCCATGATGGTGCTCCGTTCCGTCAGACTGAGAGTGCCCACGCGCCGGCTGCAGCAGCGTTTCGGGCGTAGTCGGTGAAGGTGCGGGCAGGTCGGCCGAGTACGAGTTCGACGTCGTTGGTCGTCCACGCGTTTCGGCCATCGAGTGCCTCGATGATCACGTCGGTGATGTGGGCTGCGGAGTCGTCGGGGATGCCTGCCTGAGTGAGCTCAGCGGTGTAGTCAGCATGACTCATCGAGACGTACTGAACGGGGCGGCCGATTGCCTCCGTGAGGATGGTCGCGACCTCGTCGAGGGAGATGACCTGCGGGCCGGTGAGCTCGTAGAGCTTGCCGATGTGGTCGTCGTTCTGGAGGGCTGCGACGACGACGTCGGCGATGTCGTCGATGTCAAGGAGCGGGTCGGCGCCGCTGCCGTCTGGCAGCGCCATGACACCGTGCCGGATCGGGTCGGCGAACATCTCGCTGAAGTTCTGGGCGAAGAATCCGCAGCGAACGATCGTCCAATCTGCGTCCGTGCTCTGGAGACGCATCTCGGCTTTTTGGGCTCCTTCTTCGCCGCGCCCGGCGAGCAGCACGAGCCGTCGCACGCCTCGCGAGAGGGCAATGTCGGCGAGTTCACCGACAGCATCGGCGGCGCCGGGCAGTGCGAGGTCGGGGTAGTAGGTGATGTACGCGGCGTCGATGCCATCAAAGGCTGGCGCCCACGTGGCTGGCTGTTCCCAGTCGAACAGGACCTCGCTGGAGCGTGACGCCTCCTTGACCGGCATGCCGGCGGTGCGGAGCCGCGCGACGACGCGACGACCGGTCTTTCCGGTGGCGCCGATGACGAGTGTGGTGCGCTGTATCGGATCCGTCGGGGCGTTGTTGAGTTGGTTGTTGTTGATGTTGTCCATGGGTTCAAC
>CAXMZV010000828.1:0-1771 GCA_964199985.1 Candidatus Ilumatobacter isfjordensis
CCTGGGCGAGCTGGGTGCCGATCCGATCGTCGTGCGCAACGACGAGGTCACCGTGGCTGAGGCGGTGGCGCTCGAACCCGACGGTGTCTTGCTCTCACCTGGGCCCGGTCGTCCCGAGACCAGCGGCATCATCTGCGATGCCATCGGAGCGTTTACCGATGTGGCGACGCCGGTGTTCGGCGTGTGTCTGGGGCATCAGGCAATCGGCCACGTCTACGGCGCCGATGTCGTCGGTGCACCCGAGTTGATGCACGGCAAGACCTCGCCGATCGAGCACGAGGGCGACGGCGTATTCGCCGGGCTGGTCTCGCCGCTCACCGCAACCCGGTATCACTCGCTCACCCTCGACCCGGCAACAATTCCCGACATACTTGCGGTGACCGCACGAAGCGTCGATGGAGTGGTCATGGGGGTCCGCCACCGCGAACTCGACGTCGAAGGGGTGCAGTTCCATCCCGAAAGCATCCTCACCGGACAGGGCCACGACCTGGTGCGGAACTTCCTCACCCGCTGCTGATTCACTCCGGACTGTCTCACGAGTCCGTGAAGGTTCTGCATCGTGTCTTGTCGTGTCACGTTTGTCGCCTATGCTCTTCGACCGATGGCACCTCCGAAACGAAAGACGGGTGGCGGCCGCGTCACAGCGAAGGGCACTCGGCCCGGTGAGCGCCCCGCATCCGGTCACCCGACCACCGACCACCACGAGGTGACCGCATCGTCGCGCTACACACCGAAGCAGGAACGGCGGCAACTGATTCCGCCGAACTGGATTCCGGTGATCATGCTCGTGCTGCTGATCGGTGGCGGCCTGTTGATCATGGCCCGCTACTTGATCTTCACGGACAGCAACTGGCCCACCTTGGCTGGCCTCGTCGCCATTCTCGGCGGCTTGTACACCGCAACGAAGTGGCAATAGTTCCCGCACCGCGCTGAAGCGGACCGCACACCCGATTCTCACCCTGTGGGAAAGCCCGGATGAACTCTTGTTCGTGTGCTGAGTTATCCACAGAACTGTGGACAAACACCCGCGTCGTCACGGCGAGTGAAGGTCTCACTGCCGAACCAATCCGTCAGTCGTAGAGCGGTGCAACCTCGATCATGTCTTCAAGACAGTGTCGCGGCGGAGGGGGATCTTCGTCAGGCGCCATGGTCATTTTCATTTCGACACCACACACGTCGCACCGGTATTTTTGACTGATTTTGCGCAGCTCGCCGGTCGGCAGCGGCTCGGGCGGCAGCATCGTCATGCTGCGCAGCATCGCAATGCCACTTTTCCACAGGACGTAGCCGAAGAAGATCCCGAATCCCACCCAAATAATCGTCGATGCAGCCGGCACCAGGCCAGCGTACCGGTCCCGCCACCGCCCGTTCACCGCACCCCTCGGGCAGCGATGTTGCGCTGAAGCGCCGGACTGGGCACGATGGCCAGGGTGAAGTGGCCCACCTGGCAGCAGGCAGCAATCGCTGCAGTGGTCAGCGGAGTCGTGGCCATGGTGCTCGCTCGCCGCCGCCGACCGACCGGCCGCACGACGCGGGGCTTCGGTGAAGCGCTCGCGACTGAGTTCGCGCTGATCTCGGCGCTGTACTCGATCTGGCGAATCGCGCGGAAGCTCCCGCTCGCTCAAGACGCCGGAGCGATCGAGCGAGCACGAACCATCGTCGAGATCCAAGAGGCGATGTTCCTGCCATCAGAGCTCGGCCTGCAGAAGTTCATCCTCGACAACGACTGGCTCGGATGGCCGACCACCCTCTACTACGCCACGCTCCACGT
>CAXMZV010000829.1:0-1766 GCA_964199985.1 Candidatus Ilumatobacter isfjordensis
GACCGATTCTCTTGAAGCGCGTACAACGCCTCAAGTTCGCTGTTGAGATCGGCAAACCGACCTCGAATCCAGCGGTCGAACGCGGCGACCCGCGGCGTGGTCATCGAATGGGGCTGCGCATCGACCGTCATCATCCGGAGCCTACATGAGAATTGAGTCTCATCTAGTCGGACAGGTTGGGGTGGCGCCGGATATGGTCGAGCACGTGAGCACCGACCGCGACGACCGCGACGATCTTGCGGCGCTTGCTGGGCGGTCGCCGTCGGAGCGGGCGGACACGCGACGCACTCGCGAACGGCTCGTCGACGCAGTGCAGGCCTGGGTCCACGAGCATGGCGCCTCGCCGCCGCGTCTCACTGACGTCGCCGGGCTCGCCGGCGTCTCCACCGCCACCGCGTACCGCCACTTCGCATCAGTCGACGACGTCATTCAGGCGTTCGTGCTGCAGCTCCCCCTGCGCGCGGCGGAACTGTTCGACTCGTCCGGCGGCGCAACGAACGACGCACTCGACTCGTTCGCTCGGTGGAATGAGAGTTGGGTCGACGCCTGCCTCGAGCACGGCCCGCTTGCGGTCCACCTTCGATCGTCCCAGGGATTCCTACAACGCCGCCACGACGGCGATCCGGTGATCTCCTTCGCGTGCGCACAGATCGAACCACTCCTCGACGCACTCGACGGCGACACCACGTTGATGTTGTTCACGTGGAACGTCACGAGCGACCCGAGGGAAGTACTCGATCTGCACGGGATGGGCTGGGGGACAGCCAAGATCGCCGACTTCGTCACCCGCTCGGTGCTCGCTACACCGGACGTAACATCACCGCGGCGATCTCCTTGACCAGCTTTGCGCCCACCATCGCAGTCATCTCGACGAGATCTCGTGTCGGATTCAGTTCCACGACGTCCGCCCCGACGAGCGGGCCCGGCAGTGAGTCGATGATGTCGAGCACTTCACGAACCGTGAGTCCGCCAGGTTCGTGGTGCGAGACGCCCGGAGCGACCGACGGGTCGAGGCCATCGAGGTCGATGGTGAGATAGATCGGCCCGGACAGTGTCGACGGGTCGAACTGGTCGATCTGGCGTGACGACAGCATGGTGACGCCCCACCGCGCCGCCTGCTCGCGCTGATGTGGTGTCGCCGTACGAATCCCGAGCTGCACCAGCGAGGTCATACAGCCGGCCTCGAGCGCTCGGGCGAACGGTGAGGCGTGGCTCAGCGGATTGCCGTCGAGGTCGTCGTACAGGTCGGGGTGCGCGTCGATGTGGACCACGGTCAAGTCATCGTGATGCGTTCGGAAGGCCCGCAGAATCGGGAAGGTGATCGAGTGGTCGCCGCCGAGCGTGATGACCTGGCGGCCGCCGTCGAGCTGTGCGGCGATTGCGGCAGTGATGGCGTCGGCGTCAGCATGGGACCCGCGCTCGTTGGCAATGACGACATCGCCCAGATCATCGAGCTGGTCGACGACCTCGACTGATGCTTCTGACGAGTGATTGCCGGACCCCGAGTGCAGTGCGGCACGAATTGCAGCCGGGCCGAGCGCAGGGCCCATCAGATGTGACGAGTTCGCATCCAGCGGGACGCCCAGCAGCGAGATCATGCGCGCAGACTAACGTCCGGCTCGTGAGTGGAATGAGCGGTGTTGTGCTGACCGGACACGGCGGGCCCGAATGCCTCGAATGGCGCGATGATCTTCCGACGCCCGTTCCTGGACCCGGCGACGTCCTCATTCGTGTCGGCGCCGCGGGCGTCAACAACAACAACATGA
>CAXMZV010000830.1:0-1764 GCA_964199985.1 Candidatus Ilumatobacter isfjordensis
CTTGAAACGTTGCACGAACGGCAGAGAATTCTGCGCCGTGCGGACAAGACCCTGCGAAACCCTCGGAGAACACTCCATCCGAATTCACACAGACCCATCGAAGGGACCTACGACGACTCGCCTGACCGGAACCTGTCAAGCCGTTTGAGACATTTCTAGTTTGAGTGGATGAGGGCTTCTCGTTGGGGCTGGTTGATCCAGGCGACGACCGGGAGCTTTGGGGGTTCGGGCCGGCGGTGGCGGAACCGGGTGGGGTTGGATGCGTAGGCGGCGTGGAGGGTGATCGAGCGTTGGGCTCGGATCTCGGTGGCGGTTCCGTAGTGGACCGATGCCGGCGTGTGGAGCCCGATGCCGGAGTGGCGATGGACGTGGTTGTAGTGATCGAAGAATTCGACGCAGAACGCCCGGGCATCCGCGATCGAGCCGAATCGGTCGGGGAACGCCGGGCAGTACTTGAGCGTCTTGAACTGGGCTTCGGAGTACGGGTTGTCGTTCGAGACGTGCGGTCGACTGTGGGATCGGGCGACTCCGAGATCGACGAGCAGTTGGGCGACCGGTTTCGATGTCATTGCTGATCCGCGGTCGGCATGTAACGTCAACTCGCCCTTGTTCACGTCTTGCTCGCGGTAGGCGGCGTCGATGAACTCGGCGGCGAGTTGGCCTGTCTCGGCCGGTGCGACGCACCAGTTGACGACGTAGCGCGAGTAGATGTCGATGATCACGAACAACTCGTAGTACTCGCCGCGGTTCGGGCCCTTCAGTTTCGTGATGTCCCATGACCACACGGCGTTCGGGCGGGTGGCGATCAGCTCGGGTTTCTTCTTGGCTGGGTGGGTGCGTTGGCGGCGTCGTTCTCGGTTCTCGCCGGCGATGCGCAGGAGGCGGTACATGGTCGAGATCGAGCACAGGTAGGTGCCGTTGTCGAGCAGCCTGGCCCAGATTTGAGCGGGTGCGAGGTCGCAGAACTCCGGCGATCTCAGCATCGCGAGGACCTGTTGTTGTTCGGGTTCGGTGAGCTTGTTCGGCGGTGCCGGCCGAGGTGCAGGCGGACCGAGTTTCGGTGGTCGGCAGCGTCGGTAGTGCGAGGCCCGCGGCTGGCCCAGCAGCGCGCACGCCTGCTTCGTGGACGTCAGGTTCGTGAGGTCGTCGAGGTGGCTATCGATCACTGCTTGAACTTCGGATCGATGTCCGCGCTCTCGGAGAGCAACTCCAAGAGCGCGTGCGCTTTTCCCGTGATCTCCAACGCCAACTTCGTGCGCTCCAGCTCGGACTCGAGCTTCGCCGTCTTGGTGCGGAGCCGTTCGAGTTCGGACTGCTCGACAGTCCGCCGCCGACGATCCTTCGAGCTGGTGGCCGGCTGGTCGCGGCGGGCGCGCTGGTTGCGCCACTCCGAGATGTGCGACGTATACAAGCCCTCGCGACGCAACAACGCGCCCCGAGCTTCGCTGTCTTCGGCGTTGTCGTACTCGTCGACAATCGCGTCCTTGAAATCATTCGAGAACCGTCGCCGGGTCGGCTTGGCTGCCGGATCAGCAGCATCATCATGTTCGTTCACGCCCCCATTCTGGGCGCGATCAACTACTGCAGTTGTGGTCATGGTCATCGGTCAGGGTTCCTTCTTCTCGCCCCGATGGACAGTGAGCACCGGCATCACCGGTGTCTCACCTCAGCCTGACAGACAGGGCATCGGGCCGCTGCGGCGCTGTTGGTTGTTGCCGGGATCGGCGGGCTCATCGTTACTCAACGCCAGACGGACACTCCTCC
>CAXMZV010000831.1:0-1761 GCA_964199985.1 Candidatus Ilumatobacter isfjordensis
CGTGCACGCCACCGGCCACGCGAAGGCCGACGACATCAAGACCTACCTGTCGATCGTGAACCCCGAGTGGTTCGTCCCGATCCACGGTGAGTACCGCCACATGGTTGCCAACGCGAAGCTCGGCGAACTGATGGGTGTCCCGGCGAACAAGATCATCCAGTGCGAGGACGGTGACGTGCTCGAGCTCACGTCCGACGGGCTCGACCCGGTCGGTCGAGTGCCGGCCGGATACCTCTACGTGGACGGGATCGTCGGCGACGTCGGCAACGGCGTCCTGCGCGACCGTCGCAAGCTCGCCGAAGAAGGTGTCGTCGTGGTGGTGTCGACCGTCGACATGCAGACCGGCAAGGTGCTTGTGCAGCCCGAGATCATCACGCGCGGCTGGGTGTACGCACCCGAAGCCGAGGACTTGCTCGACGAAGCGTGCGACACCGTCGCTACCGCGTTGGAGAAGGCGCTGGCGGACGGTGTGCGCGATGTCGAACAGCTCGAGAAGGAAGCCCGCCGGGCGACCGGGAAGTTCGTGAGTGACCGCACCAAGCGGCGGCCCATGATCGTCCCCGTCGTCATGGAAGCTTGAGCGGCGCCAGATCTCCGGATCTCTGCGTCAGCCCTCACCGCTCACTGACGGAGGTCAGTTCGGGTTCATGCTTCCTTGACCTCCAAAGATCTGATCACCGCTCAATGAACTGAGTTGTCAGCAGCGGCTCGAACTGGGTGAACGGGTTCGAAAACCGTGATCACCGCTACGCCAAGGCCTGATTCTTGGCGGCAGCAAGCTGACCCTTTGCAGCGGCGGGTGGCACTCCTTGATGGGTTCGGGTTGTCAAATCACTGCTCTGCCGGCGTGGCAGTAGCCTGCGCGGCATGGGATTGATGGACATCGTCGGCGGCCTGATGGGGCGTCGTAGCCCGAAGACCGGCAACTCGATCATGGACGCGCTGTTGCCGATGCTGCTCGCAAAGGGGTCGATCGACGGCCTCGGCGGATTGCTGGGCAAGTTCACGGGCGCCGGCCTCGGAACGAAGGCCAACAGCTGGGTCGGTACCGGCGGGAACGAACCGCTCGACCCCGATGAGGTCGAGCAGGCGCTCGGTGCGAGCGAAGTTGATCGAATCGCCAGCGAAGCGGGTGTGTCCCGTGACGAAGCCAAGTCGGGACTCGCGGACATGATCCCCGGACTCGTCGACACGATGTCTCCGGGCGGCACGCTGCCGACCGGCAACCTCGCCACAGCGATGAAGGGCCTCGATTTCGGGTCCGTCCTCAGCCGGTGACAGCGAGTCATCTGCGCATTCTCGCGGCGTTCGTCGCTGCGGCGATGCTCGTGGGATGTAGCGGCTCTGACGCAACGTCCGGTGACGTCTCGGACGACCCGCAGGTCGGTCTCGATGCTGCTCCGGACATCAGTGCGCCCCAGTACATCCTCGATGTGCGCAATGCCATCGATGCGGTAGAAGCGGAGCTCGGCGGCCCGCAGGAGTTCTTCGAGGTCACGTCGAATGCCCAGTTCACGAATGTCTTCGTCGCTGTCGACGGGGGTACCGCAGCCGTTGCCTACGCGTTCGTCGACGGCGAATTGCAGCCGCCAGCGCCGAAGCGGTCGGGGGCGACCGGCAACACGTTCATGGCGGACGATGTCGACTTCGTCGATGACCGCATACTGAGCGGCGTCACCGCAGATCTCCCAGAATCCGGGATCGATGCGATCAGTGTCTACGGAGATGGCTTCGGGGCGACGTACGTCCTGGCTGCAACGT
>CAXMZV010000832.1:0-1750 GCA_964199985.1 Candidatus Ilumatobacter isfjordensis
GAGTTGCCGCCGCGCGTTCGCGGATCGAGCCCGCTCTGGTGGGACTGGGAAGGCCCGGGTCTCACGCCACACACCAATTCGTTGATCGACGGCCTCGTCACCGCCGCCACCACCTGGCCCACGTCCGCTTGACCCGCCCACTTCACCCGGGGGTGTCAGGCGGACATCAGCGGGAGGGGATGGGGAGCGAGATGCGGACGTCGCCGCCGGGGCCATCGCCGAGGGCGACCGTGCCGTCGTGCGCGTTGACGATGCCACGGGCGATGGAGAGTCCGAGGCCGGCAGTGCCGGTTCGAGTGTCGCGCGCCGGATCGGCGCGGGTGAACGGTTCGAATGCTCGATCACGGAATTCGGTCGGGAAGCCCGTGCCCTCATCGTGTACGCGCAGCACCACGTTGGCGTCGTCACGCGCGACCTGCACGAGCACCACCGAACCGTCGGGAGCGTGGCGAATGGCGTTGTCGAGCAAGTTGCGAATCACACGAGCGAGCTGGGATCCGTCGGCATCGACCATGACGCGCTCGGTCGCTTCGAGCAGCAACTTGACGCCACGCGATTCAGCGAGCGGACGGACGATCTCCATCGACTCGTCGGCCAGTTCGGTGAGGTCGATACGCGCTCGGTTGAGCTGCAACGTGCCGCTGACCAGACGTGTGTGCAGCTGCAGGTCGTCGACGAGGAACGTGAGCGCCTTGACCTGACGTTCCATCCCGACCAAGTACAGGTCGGGATCGTCGGCAACACCATCGCGAATGGCCTCGACCGCAGCGCGCAGCGCTGCGAGCGGTGTGCGCAAGTCGTGCGAGATCGACGACAGCATCAACGACCGCTCGCTCTCGATCGAGTTGAGACGGTCAACCATCACGTCGAACATCTCCGCGGCCTCGCCAAGTTCGTCGTTGCGGATCACGCCGGTGCGTGCGGACAGGTCACCGTCGGCAACGCGCATCGCTGCGTCGCAGATGCGTTTCGCATCGCGGGCAACAGGACGAGACATGAGCATCGCAACCATCGCTGCGGAGAGGACTGCCGGAATGAGCACCCACATCAGCAGTCGTCGATCGTGGTCGTTGATGAACATTTCGTTCGCCGCGATGGCGATCATCATGATCGCCACACCGAGCACCGCGAGGTTGGCACCCAAGAATCTGCGACCCAACCGATTCATGCGGTGGGCCTTGTGGCCAAGTGTGTTGGCAACTGGTTCGCTCATGGCTCGAACCGGTAGCCGACGCCCCACACCGTGGTGATCCACCGCGGATGTTCAGGATCGGCCTCGATCTTGTTGCGGATGCGACGGACGTGGACGGTGACAGTTGCCGGGTCCTGCCACTCGGGTGAGGACTGCCACACCGACTCGAGCAGCTGGGCGCGGGAGAAGACTTGCCGCGGTGACGATGCGAGGAAGAGCAGGACGTCAAACTCCTTCGGCGTCATCTCGACGATCTTGTCGCCCATCGTGACCTCGCGGCTGAGCGGGTCGATGTGCAGCCCCTCGAATGTGCGCGTGGCCGGTGGCTCTTCGACGCGGCCATTTGTGCGCCGCAAGACGCCATTCACTCGTGCCGCGAGTTCGCGGGGTGAGAACGGCTTGACCACGTAGTCGTCGGCACCGAGTTCGAGGCCGGCTACCCGATCGGACTCCTCGGCTCGAGCGGTCAACATGATCACCGGAATCGAACTGACGGCGCGCACACGACGGAGGATGTCGAGCCCGTTCACCCCCGGCAGCATCATGTCGAGCACGACG
>CAXMZV010000833.1:0-1742 GCA_964199985.1 Candidatus Ilumatobacter isfjordensis
TCCTTCGCGTTGTTCGTGAGCAATGCCGTGTTCAGTCCATAGTCTCGAAGCTCTTCAACAAGCTCGACCATGCACGGCCGGACTGGCGTCTCCATCAACGCACGCATCACATCCATCGGGTCGATCTCGACGCCGAGCTGCCGCCTCGACTCGAGGCGAGCCCACACCCGGCCCTCTTCCAACGGGAGCTCGCCACGCTCAACCCGCTGCCACGGATGATCGGACTCGACCCCATAGTCACCGAGCATCAGGTCAATCAAGGCGTCAGGATCGACACCCGCATCAACCGCTGCGCTACGAGCCGCCGCCATCGGTGACTCGGTGAACACGCCACCAAAGTCAAAAACAACCGTGCGGATAGATATAGATGGAGTTGCGTCGTAGGTCATGGCGCAACTATCAACTCCGCTAGCTGCAACCTGGTTGCAAGCCAGTTGCAGAGCAGTTGACGACCCCTAGGGGTTGCGCCTTCATACTCAGAGGTTCATACTTGTGACATGGCATCAGTTCGCAGAACCATCTCTCTTCCGCCAAGCCTTGCTGACCGGCTCGACAAGGAGGCTGAACGCCGCGGCATGACGTTCTCGGCCCTGATCGCCGACCTGGCAGGAGCGGAGACGACAGAGCTGCCCTACGCCGGGATCATCTCCGATGACGAAGATCTGTCGCTGCGCGTTGAAGAGGTGCTCTCACGCCTCGCCAGCTGATTGTCTGCGACACCGGCCCAATCGTCTCTGCACTAAACCGCAACGAAGGTCAACGACACCTCTTTGCAGCCGAACTACTCGGCAGGCTCGGACGTCGAGTACTCGTCCCTTGGCCCATCGTGACCGAAGTCGACCTTCTCCTTCGAAGCCGAGGCCACCCAACAGCCTCATTCGTCTTTGCTCGAGCACTACTGGACGGCGTCCACCAATTCGACGCCCCGACAGAACCAGAACTCGAACTAGCACTCGACCTCGGCGAGCAGTACGCCGACTCGGGCGTCGATCTCACCGACCTCACCGTCATGGCTATGGCTCACACTCGCGACGCAGCCATCCTTACCTGGGACTTCCGCCACTTCCGCAGCGTCATCCTGGAACGAGGCCACCACTGGCCACTGCTTGTTGAAGAACACGAACTCCCGACGCCGTGAACAACGACTCTTGATCCGCCACGACCAACTTCCACTCGTTCTTGTGAGTCTCATGCAGGTGTACGGATGAGGATCCCCAAACGTACGCGTCGTCACGCGTTCGAAAGCTAATTGGCCAACATCACGCGTCCACTACCACCACCCCATAATCGCGAGCTGGAACGCCCTCCCAAACGCCACATCACCGGCGATACGAGCGACCTTATCGCCCGGTAACTGCGCCCAACCTTTCACCGACTGGTGTATGGTGGGTGTATGGGACGCACAAATATTGATATTGATGAGGATGCTTGCCGTGATGTCATGGAGCGATACAACCTCGCGACCAAACGCGAGGCAGTCAACCTCGCGCTGAGACGCCTCGCTGGTGAGCCGCTCGACCTCGACGATGCACGCGCCATGCGAGGTTCCGGATGGGACGGCGACCTCGCCGAGATGCGAGCAAGTCGCGTCGAATGATCGTCATTGACACCTCCGCATGGATCGAGTTTCTGCGCGACACCGGCTCGTCTGTGTGCGACGCCGTCGATGACCTGCTCGACAGCGACATCGCCATCTGTGACGCAATCTCGATGGAGATTCTCGCCGGAGCCCGAGACGAACA
>CAXMZV010000834.1:0-1739 GCA_964199985.1 Candidatus Ilumatobacter isfjordensis
GTGATGCGGCTGACACCCATCGCGTCGGCTACGTCTTCAACAGCGCGCCGCAGGATGAACGCACCGCGCTCATCGAGCAGACGGATCGCACGCTGCTTGCCCTCTCGAGACAGCATCGGCAACGAGTCGCCCAGTTCGGTCTCGACGGCGTCGATCAACCGCTCGAGTGCACCGTGCAGAGGTGGCAGCCGCACCGCGGCAACCGTGACGCCCTCCCAGATCAACGGGACGTCACTGGGTTCGGCATCGTCCGCGTTGATGAACGAAGCACCCACTGCATCAACCACCGGCTTGGCCGCTCGGACCAGCGGGTGGACACCCGCCAGTGGGTCGCGTTCGATCGTCACCGAACACAGGGTATTCGACTGAGGGACGTCAGCCGACGCCCATCACCCTGCGCAACTCGTCAGCGCGGGCCGAACAGTCCCGGCCAGCCATCCCGAACGCCTCGTTGAGCTTGCCCAGCGCACCCTTGAATGAGGTGTTCCAGTCGTCAACGAACCGGTCGCGGGCGGGTCCCTGCCACGTCGTGCCGTTGATGACGCCGTCGACCGTCGACATGACCTGATTGATCGATTCGATCTGACGGCTGAGGCTTGCGCCGAGATTCGCCAACTGCTCCGGATTCGCTCCGTACATCGTCATTCGTGGGTTCTCCTTGTTGTCGATGGCGAGCCGTCGTGCCCGCTCATCTGAACAGTGGGGACGCCCCGCTCCACACGGGAACTGCGGATTCAGGAATCGACGGTGCGATACCGTCGCGACATGAGCGATCAGCAGAACGGCAGCGCCAACACCAATGCGAGCGACCCCACCAGGGTTGACCCGATGGTGACCTCGGTTCGCGAGCACACTGACGACTTCATGGAGTCGACCGTGGCCCTGAGACGCACGCTGCACGAGTGGCCCGAGCTCGGCAACGAGTTGCCCATCACTCGCGACACCGTGATGTCGGCGTTGGACGGGCTCCCCCTCGACGTCACGTTGCACGAATCGACCAGTGGAATCGCAGCGATGCTCGAGGGGTCGTCACCGGGACCGACGATGTTGTTGCGTGGTGACATGGACGCCCTCGAAATGCCCGAAGACACCGGGCTCGAATTCTCGTCGCGTCATGACGGCGTGATGCACGCCTGCGGTCACGACACCCACACCGCCATGCTCGTCGGTGCCGCGAAGATGCTGTCCGAGCGGCGTAACGACTTCGCCGGGCGCGTCCTCTTCATGTTCCAGCCCGGCGAGGAAGGGCATCACGGTGCCCGCTTCATGCTCGACGAGGGTTTGCTCGAGGTCGGTGCGATGAGCGACGGATCCGATTCCCCGGTCGAGTCGGCGTTCGCGCTCCACATCAGCTCCGCACTGCCGTCGGGCTGGGTGAGCACCCGCGGCGGACCGGTCATGGCGTCGGCTGACACGCTGCAGATCCGCATCACCGGCAAAGGCGGCCACGCCAGCGAGCCCTTTCGCACGGTCGACCCGATTCCGGTGGCCTGTGAGATCGTCACGGCATTGCAGACCATGATTACGCGTCGTGTCGACGTGTTTGATCCAGCGGTGGTCACCGTCGGCCGCATCACTGCCGGGACGACGAACAACGTGATTCCCGAGACAGCGTCAATCGAGGGCACAATTCGCGCCGTCAGCGAACGCACGCGGACCCAGGTGCACGACGGGATCAAGCGAGTTGCCGAGAACATCGCTGCCGCGCACGGCTGCGATGGCGACGTCGAGATCATCTA
>CAXMZV010000835.1:0-1738 GCA_964199985.1 Candidatus Ilumatobacter isfjordensis
CCCGCCGATGGATCACCCGACGCTCTGCGTCGGGCCTGCTCCGAGCGCGCCGTCCGCGCCTGCCGCCGGGGGCGCGGCCGACGGCCAAGGCGGGATGTCGCCTGGTGGCGACCGCACCTCGCTCCGGCTCAGCGCAGAGGACGAAGCACTAATTGCCGCCGCGCTCGCCGTGAGCGACCGAGTCGTCGTGTCGGTGCAGTGCGGGTCAGCTGTCGTGATGCCGTGGGCCGACCAAGTTCCCGCCGTGTTGATCAGTTGGTACGCGGGTGTCGAAGGCGGGCATGCGTTCGCCGATGTCCTCGTCGGCGCTACCGAACCAGGTGGCCGTCTCCCGTTTGTCATTCCGACCGATCCGAATCACCTGCCCAAGTTCGACAAGGACGCTACGACTGCGGTCTACGACCTGTTCCACGGTCAGTGGAAGCTCGATCGAGACGGCAACGATGCTCACTTCCCGTTTGGTGTCGGTGGCGGGTTCACGACTTTCGCGATCGATGCTGCGGACTGGACTGGTGCGGGTGCAGGTCTCGAGGTCTCGGTCACGAACATCGGGCCACGAAGCGGGTCGACCGTGGTGTTCGCATCGGCGGGGCTCCCGACGAGCAAGCTTGAGCGCCCGGTCGAACGCCTCATCGGGTTCGTTCGAGTTCAGGCCGATGCCGGAGCAACCGTGACCGCCACCATCGACCTCGACTGGGCGATGACCGACCTGCGACTCGACGGTGGATGGGTCACCGAGCCCGGGGACTATTCGGTCTCGGTCGGTCAACACGCCGGCGACTCCGAGGCGATTCGACTCACCGTTCCCCGCGGCGAGCATGACACAGCAAGCCGCCACTAGCCTGCACGGCCATGCAGAAGCCCGAGATCACCATCCCCGCCGAAGATCCGCCCGCCGAGCTCGTCATCGACGACATCACCGTGGGCGACGGCGACGAAGCCGCTGCCGGCCAGGGCGTCACCGTGCACTACGTCGGTGTGTCATGGTCAACCGGCGCCGAATTCGACGCGTCATGGAACCGCATGGAGCCCTTCCGCTTCGGCCTCGGCCAGAGCCAGGTCATTCAAGGCTGGGACGAAGGTGTGCAGGGCATGAAGGTCGGCGGTCGTCGCCGTCTGACCATCCCGCCGCACATGGGTTACGGCAACGCTGGCGCCGGTGGCGTCATTGCGGGCGGCGAGACGCTGGTCTTCGTCGTCGATCTCCTCGCCGTCGGCTGACCTGACTTTTCGGCGTCAGGTTGATGGCGTGGGGCGGGCGGACGCGACCAGTGCTGGTGCGACGCCCTGTTCGAACTTCGAGACGAATCGGTAACGATCGCCACGGATCGTCGTGGTGCGCCACTCGATGGGGCGACCGTCGGCAACACCGAGCCGTTCGAGGAAGAACGCGGCTTCGCCGCGACGCATGTCGAGCAACGTGCGTTCCTCCGGCGTGGGAAGCAGGGGAGCAATGCGCTCCCATCCCGCATTGGGGCGGAGGCCACAGCGACGCTCGAGTTCGTCATAGAGCGCCGTCCGCTCGAAGTCGCTGGACAGGAGCGGCGCGGCGAGTTCCATCGGCAGCCACGCTCGGTCGAGCGCAAGCGGCTGATCATCGGCGAATCGGATCCGTTCGAGAAAGAGCAGGGGAGTGTCCGCCGCAAGCTCAAGGTGGGCGGCGACCGTCGGGTTGAGATCCTCGCGAAGTTCCACGACCTCGCTGCGTTGGACTGCTCCCGACGACTCGATCGATCCA
>CAXMZV010000836.1:0-1730 GCA_964199985.1 Candidatus Ilumatobacter isfjordensis
CCCACGCCCCGGTGTCGCCGCGTTCGAGCTGTGGTGCATCGACCTCGATCCATGGCCCGTCCGTGCCCTGGGGGCGGAGCAATGCGACAGGGCCGGCCAGGGTGAGCGGCGGCTGCTGCCCGATGGCGTCGATGATCGTCCAGGTGTCGTTGCCGCCGTAGCAGCTGTCGGTGGTGGCGACCGGACAGCGGGGTGAGGTGAAGAGGAAGCGGCCGTCGAAGTCGGCGATCCGGGTCAGCGCTGGCAGCTCGGCGCTGTAGCGCTCGATGCCCGTGTCGATCTCGTGGACTGTCACTTCGGCAGGGAGCGTCTCTTTGGTCCGCGATCGACATCTCGAGCACTTCCACATGCTGGCAACGGTGCCCGGGCGCGTGCGGGGCACGATCGATGTCGGTGATCGTCTCCGCCACGACGTGAGTAATCTTGTCGCCGCGTTCGAATGGGCGCTCGACGGCGACCGGTGGGAATCGGCCGCTGAGTTGGTGACCGGTGCGTGGATGGCGTACTTCTTCAGCATTCGCCTTCTTGAGCTCGGCGCCCTGCTCGAGCGATTGGACGAGGGAAACCGGAGCGAAGACGACGACCTGATGAGCGAGGTCGGTTGCGCAGCGCTGTGGGCTCGGGCGATGGTCGGCGACTGGCGAAGTGCTGGCTTGGCGAGTAGGGCACTCGTCGACGCGTCGGACGCGGGATGGCGAGCGTGCGGCTACACGGCGGCTGCCCGGCTGTCGCACATAACCGAACCCGCGAAGGTGGACCGCCTGCTTGCCCACGCCGAGCAAGAACTCGCTGGGGCCACACGCCGCCCGTCGCTCTCGACCGCCATCGCAGACCTGCAAATCCTGTACACGAGAGCCTGCGTCGCAATGAAAGATGGCGATTTCGTCCTCGCGCTCGAGCACGCAACCAACATCTTGACCGACGACACCGCTGGCCTTGACTGGACGATGGGGCGAATCGAGGTCTCAAACGTCGCGGCAACCTGTCTGGTGATGACCGGTCGCCCCCATGATGCCCTGGACACCGTCGCATGGCTCGAAGGACTCGAGACGCCGTACTACGACGGCTCGGAAATCCGGGCGATCGCGCATCTCCGTCTCGGAGACATCGACGCGGCGATCGATCACATCCATCCCCACGCGGTCCGCGCGGCAACAGGGAGCCTTCCGCATGAGAGTGATGAGAGCGTCGCCCTCCTCGCTGGCCTGGCACGAGCGGAGGGCGATGATGAACTCGCGCGTGAACTGCTGATGTGTGTCGGCCTCGGACGTCAGCCGTCCACCGGCAGTTATGCCATCAGCCTTGCGCGAGAACTGGGCATCGCAGATGAAGTCGCTGCGCACCGGGTCCAGATGGCCTACGAGGTCGCGGGACCCGCGAGTGTTTCCCGCGTCGCGCTCCGCGCCGAACTCGACCGTCGAGGCTGGAGCTGATCACGGAGCGTCGAAACTTCGTGACCGCCCCGTCGGAGGCTTTGTCGACACTTCGTTCCAAAGCCAACCCCGAAGATCGGCAGGCACTTCTAGAGCCCAGCAGCCGTACCCATCGACGCTACGACAACCGCCGCAACGCATGTCCATCATCAATCAGGCACTTCTTTCTGCAGTGTGACCCGATGAGAAGGACGGCCAGTTGTGGGCTCGGCAGCGTCGCTCCGGTTCCTTTCGATGGTTGATCGATCGCGAAGTCATCCGGTTCCGAATGGCGATCGCTGTCCACGAAGTGTCCAC
>CAXMZV010000837.1:0-1729 GCA_964199985.1 Candidatus Ilumatobacter isfjordensis
AGTCAACTCGAAGCCGTCGAGATTGAACTGGGACTTCAGCAGCAAAGTCGGCCAGCGACATGAAACGGGCAGTTCGGTGCCGGCGTCGAGGCCTCACCCGACGACGACAGCGCCGACTCGGTGAAGTTTGATCGCGGCTAGGGGCGATCAGTCTTGATCGATGCGGTGCCAGCATCGATGAACCTCTTGCGCAGGAGGCCGGCGAGGTCCGTCGTTTCGATCGCCTGGACGATTGTCGACGCAACCGAGACACCCATGTCGTAGGGAGAAGAACTTGTTGCCGCTTGCTCCCGAAACTCTGGCTCGAGCGCCGTTTCGCACGCCCTTCTGATCTCACGGCGTTCGGTCGACGAAGAGATGACGGAACGCGCGAGCGGTCGCCCCTTCTGCCGTTGGCCGACGTTGACCGAAGGAGTGTGCAGGGCCGGCGCCTCGATAAGCCCCGACGATGAGTTCCCCACGATGCAGTCAGCGTGGCGAACCAACGACAGAAAGCGCTCATGGCCGAGCGATGACACGACGCACACGTTCTGCCGTTCAGCTGCGAATTCCAGAAGCGTTTGACGGATCACGGCGAAGTTGGGGTCGGCGTTCGGCAGGCTGCAGACGATCGACCCTGCGTCGAGATCGTCCAGTGCTGCGAGGATTTCGATCGTGGTCTCGAGCGCGTCCTCACCGGGGATCGTGCTGGGATGATATGCGAGGACGAGGAGCGGCGATACCAGTTCGAGCCCGAGGTCGCGTTCGAGATCCGCTCGCGACACCGGGCTCATTGCATTGATCACATCGACTGCCGGCGCCCCGACCACATGAATGCGGTCTGGGTCTTCTCCGAGCTGGGCGACGCGCCGACCGAACTCCGGTGTCGCCACGAAATGGAGATGCGAGAGTTTGGTGACTGCGTGACGAATCGAGTCGTCGAACGCACCCTCGGTGACCTCTCCACCATGGATGTGTGCCACGGGTATGCCGGCGACAACGGCAGCGGTGACCGCTGCCAGCACCTCGTAACGATCGCCGAGCACGACGAGCAGGTCTGGCTGGAGCTGCTCGAAACGGATCCCGAGGTCGATGACGGCGAGCCCGATGGACTTTGTGATCGCCGTCGGCGAATCCGAAGCGAGCAACATCTCCACACGTCCATGGATGGTGAACCCGTCGTCGACGATGGCGTCGATGGTCATGCCGTGCAGCAACGACAAGTGTGCCCCGGCAACGAGGAGTGACATCTCCACCTGGTCCGACTGTTCGAGTTGTCTCAGGATCGGCGCCAGCAAACCGTATTCCGCCCGAGTGCCGGTGAAGACAGCGACTCGCTTCGGTCTGCTCGGCGACTCGCCCTGGGGTGCAGGTTGGCCATCGGTCCGGCCCTGTCCGACGGAAGGATCCCGCTCAGTTGTCTCTTTATCGATCAATGCGGCTCACTTGACGATGGACGGTTCATTCACAGCTCGAATCGCGTGCGGTCTCAAGATAGCGGTGAAGACCGGAGACTTTCATCGCGCAGAGATCACCATCACAGAGGGACAGCACCGCATCAGTGCAACACTGGCCACCATCCCCGATCTCATATTCGAGACCGAGGCCGCCGCCGAGCAGCACGCTCGACGCCCGGCAGCCCAGGTCCTGGCGCGGCCATGCTCATCGTCGTGCCGCTTCGTTGCCATCTCCTCCGCCTTCGCGCGTGCGAGCGACTTCCTCCGCCCATTGAAGCAGCCTTTCGTGCGCG
>CAXMZV010000838.1:0-1706 GCA_964199985.1 Candidatus Ilumatobacter isfjordensis
CCGAGAGGTCCTGGGCGCGGGCTTCATCCCGCTCGTCGTCGCAGCCATTTCGTTCGGGCTGAGCATCGTGTTGCGGAGCGACACCTACGCAATGCTCGGTTCGCTCGGCTTGATGATCATCGTCGGTCCGCTACTCGGCCTGATTCCGACGATCGGCAAATACATGCCGTCGCAGCTCGCCGAGGATGTGTCCAGCTGGATCAGCAACGTCGACGGAGCGGTCGTGAGCATCGTCCCCGCCTCACTGGTTCTGGCGGGCACGATCGGCGCACTCGGATTGGTTGCGGCGACGACGTTCCAACGCCAAGAAGTGTGACCGTCAGCGGGCGGTTGCCCGGGTGACTGCACGTGCCGCAGCGACGAGGCCAGCATCTGTGCTGGCCTCGTCGTCGCGTCCACCGAGACGTGCGGCGATGAACCCCGCAGCGAAGGCGTCGCCAGCACCGAGTGTGTTGACCACTTCGACGTCGTGCGCCGCAGCACGGAACACATCCCGCCCTCGCCGAGCGACGACCACACCGTCGGCGCCACACGTCACGAGGACCGTCTCCGCCACCTCGAGGAGCTGGAGCGCCGCGTCGGCCGGATCTTCCGTTCCGGTCAGCACCGCTGCTTCGTCGTGACTTGGGAACATCACACTGGCTCCGTTCATCGCGCTCAGGGCGTCGGCAATGGGACGGGTCGACCCGAGCATCTGCGCCGAGGACGGGTCCACCGACCACGGAATCGAACGCTCCGTCGCCGCGGCGACGAGCGCGCCGAACACCTCGGGGCCACCGGCCGGAAACCACGAATAGGCGGTCAGGTGGAGCCAGTCGACTCCCTTGAACCAGCCGTTATCGACATCGGCGAGCCTCAGCACCGTGGCCGTCGACAGATCCGAAACCATCGACCGGTCGCCCGACACGTCGACGAGCGCGGCGATCGATCGGCTGCCGGTTGCGGGCCTGACCACGGTTCGCACATCGACCCCGTGACCGGACAACTCATCAACGAGGAACGTTCCGATCACGTCATCACCGACCACGCCGACGAAACGAGCCGTCACCGTGTCGCCCATCTCATTGCCCATCGTGTCGCTCGCCGCGACGGCTCCCGCGGCGACGTTTGCTGCCGACCCTCCCCCAGCCAACACAACCCGCCCTGGCGTGTCCGACCCACTGGCGATTCTGTCGTCGGCGGTGATCGTGATGTCAGCGTTCAGGTCGCCGATACACAGCACACGTTTCATCAGGCCAGACCCATCGAGCACAGCGCGATGAACTGGTCGGTGCCGTCCGCTGCTCGCTGGCGGATGGCTGCGGCGCTCGGTGTCGGCTCACCGAGCAGGACGCGGATCTGCGTGTCGCGGATGACGAGCCCGTAGAACGTTTCGAACGCTGTCGCTGGATTGTTGACGGGCAACGTGCCCGAGGCCGACGTGCTTGCGAGATACACCTCGACGATCGGACCGACTCGATGACGGCCAGATTCCAACAGCTCCGCCGCCAGGACCGGGTTGGTCATGGCGGCCCGGTTCAGCGCGAGTGAGCGCGGATCGGTGAGGAGTCGAAGGAGCCCCGCACCGAACGCGGCAAGCGTGTCACGGGGCTCGTCGTCGCCCCCGAGGGCGGTGGCGATCCGTTCGGCGGTGGCATCAGCATTCGATGCGATCATCGCGGACAGCAGACCGTCACGATTCCCGAACCACGAGTACAGCGTCTCTT
>CAXMZV010000839.1:0-1705 GCA_964199985.1 Candidatus Ilumatobacter isfjordensis
GGATCTGGATCTCGTCAGATCCCTCCGTGATTCGGTAGCGCCGGTGGTGCCGGTAGATATGTTCGAACGGCATCGCCCGGTTTAGCCCATGCCACCGCAGGTCTGCATTGCCTGATCGGCGGCATCGCAGGCGAACCGGTTGGCGCGGTAGTTGCACATCGCGACCTTGTCGGTGATCTCCATGTGGTCGACGCCGGTGTCGAGCTGCCAAGCCGTCTTCCAGATCAAGGCCCGGAGCATCTCGGCTTCGGTCGCCAGTTCGGCGAGCGGGAACTGGATTGCCTGGTTGGTCGACAACGTCTTGCCGAACACCGTGCGCTGGTTGGCGTAGGCCACTGCCGTATCAATGCAGTGCAGGCCAGCGCCGAGCGACGACGCTGCCTGGCGGATGCGGTTCTCGTGCACGAACAGCTGGGCGGTCATCAACCCGAGGCCTTCGTCGCCGAGGATCGTGTCGTTGTGAACACGGACCTCGTTGAGCCGCACGTGGGCGTGGTCAGTCGGCATGTTGAAGGTCCACATGAACTCTTCGATCTTGAAACCGGGTGCGTCCGTCGGCACGATGAAGCAGGTGATGCCGCGCCCGTCGCCGGACTCCCCGGAGGTGCGGGCGAAGATGTAATCGTGGGTGGCGTGGTGGAGCCCGGTGTTCCAGTACTTCTCGCCGGTGATCACCCACTCATCGCCGTCACGGGTCGCCGTCGTCTCCATCCAGGTGGCGTCGGAACCGTGCAGGGGTTCGGTCAGCCCGAAGCCGATTCGAGCGGTGCCACCAAGCATTTTTGGAATCCACTCGGCCTGCTGTTCGGGTGAGCCGTACTTCTCCATCATCAAGACAGTGACCAGGTTCCCGACGATCGAGCTCTCGTTCTGGAGGTCGTTGTGCAGTCCGAGTCCCTTGCGTGCGAGGTGCTCGCGAACAATGGCCATCTCGAGGCTGCCCAGGCCCTTGCCTCCGAACCGTTCCGGCAGTTGCTGCCGGTAGAAGCCTGCTTCATCGGCTGCGACCCGCATGCGGCGGAGCAGGCCCTCCCACTCGGCGTTGGGGAGACCGTCGCGATCCCAGTCGGTTCGGCTGTCCTCTCGCCGCTTGTCGAAGAAGCGGATGTTGTCGCCTTCGTCCTCCATTGGCTTGATGACGTCGGCGATGAACTGATCAAGCTCCCCGAGGAGTTGTTGCGTCGTTGCCGGAATGTCAAAGTCCATCTGTCGAACGTAGCGTCCGATCTCGCTGCGGTGAGAGGTGAGTGACTACGCGATGGCGCGCATGACGGCGCGGGCGACGTCGCAGATGCAACCGGCGTGCGTCTCTTCGGCGCCGGGGCCGTCAATGAGTTGGAGCGCGCCGGGGCCGCGGGTAGCGGCGGCGGCGACCCGCTCGCGAACGGCATCGGGGACCGGGAACCAGTCGCCGCGGAAGACGGTGCCGATGACCTCGATCTCGTCAAGGCGCATCGGTGCGGCATCGAGCGGGTTCTCGTCGACGATGGTGAAGTTGGCGACCTTGCCCACTTCGATCGAGCCAAGGTCGTGCTCCTTGCGCCATGATTGAGCGGCGCCGATCGTCACGGCCCGGAGCGCCTGCTCGACGGTGATGCGCTGTTCTGGTGCGGCGACACGACCTGACTGGGTGATCCGATTGACGGCGCAGGACATCATGCCGATCGGGTCGCTGCGGCCCATTGGCAGGTCGGAGTGGAACGAC
>CAXMZV010000840.1:0-1705 GCA_964199985.1 Candidatus Ilumatobacter isfjordensis
GCGTGCGCTTCGGCACGGTCGAAGTGCGACCGGTCATGGAATTTGACGGCTGACCTCGCTGCGTCGCAATGATCGACACGCCCCAGGTCACCGATGTCTTTCGCACCGAGTGGTCGCGCCTCGTGGCGACCCTGGTGCGCGACGTCGGCGACCTGGGTGTCGCCGAGGATGCTGCGCAGGACGCCTTCGTCGAGGCAGCCTCACGTTGGCCGACCGAGGGCACGCCCGAACGACCCGGCGCGTGGCTACTGACGACAGCGCGGCGCAAGGTGATCGACCGGATGCGTCGCGAGGCGCGATTCGCAGAGCGAATGCCGCTGCTGGCCGAACGCGCGGAAGCGCCGGACACCATCGCCGAACTCGACCAGGCACTCGACGACCAGCTCGCACTCCTGCTCGGGTGCTGCCACCCTGCCCTTGCTCCCGAAGCCCAAGTCGCACTGACGCTGCGAGCCGTCGCCGGCCTGTCCACGGCACAGATCGCCCGCGCTTTCCTGGTCAACGAGTCGACCATGACCCGGCGTCTCACTCGTTCGAAGACGAAGATTCGCAGTGCCGTCATTCCGTTCGACCCGCCGGACCTCGCCACGCTGAACGAACGATTGCCTGCGGTCTGCGGAGTGATCTACTCGATCTTCACCGAAGGCCACGCGAGTGCAACAGACGCCGTGCTCGTGCGCGGAGATCTCTGCGATGAGGCCATCTGGCTGGCCGAGCTGTTGGCCACGCTGGTGCCCGAAGATCCTGAGGTCGCCGGGCTCCATGCACTGCTGCTGCTCATCGATGCACGGCGACCGACACGAGTCGAGAACGGCGTTCCTGTCCTGCTCGCCGATCAGGATCGAACGCGGTGGGACCAGGCAACGATTGGTCGAGGGCTCGCCGAGCTGGCGCGGGCCCACACGCTCCAGTCCGGGGGAATGTTCCAGTTCCAGGCAGCCGTGGCGGCACTACACGCCACGGCGCCGTCGTTCGAGGAAACCGACTGGGCGAGTGTCGTGCGGTTGTATGACGTCATGCTGCGTCGCGAGCCGTCAGCGGTGATCGCTCTGAACCGCGCCATTGCGGTCGGACGACTCGATGGGCCCGCGGTCGCGCTTCGGGCCCTGGATGCCATCCCGCTCGCCGACGACCTCGCGGGCGACCTCGACGACTACGTCTACTTCCACAGTGCCCGAGCCCAGGCGCTCGCCGAACTGGGCCGCCATGACGAGAGCCGCCTTGCGTATCGACGCGCGATCACGCTCTCGGCCAACGCCAGCGAGCGTTCGGAACTCGAACGACGCACCGACTTGCTGAGCTGAACAGGCCGGAAACTCAGGAGCGCACCTGAGCGGCGCCGCGCGGCCGTCGTTAGCTTGATGCCATGAACACGGCGAACGACACCATGAGCGACAACGGATCAGCACCGCAGCACATCGACCTCTACTGGCGGCCCGGCTGCGGATTCTGCTCGAGCCTGCGCCGCGGCCTGGACAAACTCGGCGTGGAACGAGTCGAGCACAACATCTGGGACAACCCGAACGATGCTGCCACCGTCCGACGGTACGCAAACGGCAACGAAACTGTCCCGACGGTCATCATCGGTGATCAGAGCCTTGTGAACCCGTCCGCGAAGCAGTTGCTGGCGTTCCTTTCCCAGCAGGCCCCGCAGCTCCTCCCCGCTGGTCACGACGCAAGCGAAGAGTCCGGTAGCAAGGTCGGT
>CAXMZV010000841.1:0-1704 GCA_964199985.1 Candidatus Ilumatobacter isfjordensis
GGTGCCGGTGCGTACGTCGTCGCGGTAACCGATCGGCCCGAGGTGCGGGCGGTGATGAAGTTCATTGCGTCGCCCGACTACGGACATGCCAGTGTCGAGGCTGACATCGGGTTCATTCCCGCCAACACCCGGTTCGACCTCGACGCGATCCCCAACGCGACCGAGCGACGAATCGCCGAACTCACCCATGCCGCCCTCGTCGCCGACGGGTTTCGGTTCGACGCATCCGACATGATGCCCGTCGAGGTCGGAACCGGAACCTTCTGGGCGGGAATGGTCGACTGGTTCGTCGACGGTCCGGAAGCCCTCGACGACATCATGGCCGGCAGTGAGGCGAGCTGGCCCTACAACGAACCCGCGGGATGATCGCCGGGTGTGCGGGCCTGCGACAAAGAGTCGGGTGGGTCACATCGTCGCACCGATGATCCAGGGGGCGAACTCGGCGTGGCCATAGCCGAACGCCTCGCTCTTGGTGACGCCACCCGATGCCACCCTCAGCATCTCGGCAAAGACCCGCTCCCCCATCTCGGCCGCCGACACGTCGAGATCGAGCATCTCACCACAGTTCACATCGATGTCATCCGCTTGCCGCTCGAACAACGCCGAGTTCGTGGCGAGCTTGATCGACGGTGACGGGATGCAGCCGTAGGCCGATCCGCGTCCGGTGGTGAAGCACACCAGGTTGGCCCCACCTGCGACTTGACCGGTCACCGACACCGGGTCGTAGCCGGGTGTGTCCATGAAAACAAACCCTCGCTCGGTCACCTGTTCGGCGTACTCATACACGCCCATCAGACCGGTCGTACCGCCCTTCGCCACAGCGCCGAGTGACTTCTCGTAGATCGTGGTCAGCCCGCCGACTTTGTTGCCGGGAGACGGGTTGTTGTCCATCTCGCCGTGATTGCGGGCGGTGTAGTCCTCCCACCATCCGATTCGGTCGAGCAGCTTCTGCGCGACCGCTGGATCGGCAGCGCGTCGCGTCAGCAAGTGTTCAGCGCCGTAGATCTCGGGTGTCTCGGAGAGGATTGCGGTGCCACCGTTGGCGACGAGCAGGTCGACCGCCGCACCGAGTGCAGGGTTGGCCGTGATTCCCGAGTAACCGTCAGAGCCTCCGCACTGCAACCCGACGGTCAGCTCCGATGCGCTGACGGGAACTCGTTCCATCTCATTTGCAGCGGGCAACATCTCGCTCAGCAATCGCACCCCCTCCTCGACACAACGCCGCGTGCCGCCGATCTCTTGGATGTTGAGCGCCGCGAGTCGAGGACCGAGATCGAGTCGGCGGGCGGTGATCAACGCGCCGAGGCCGTTGGCCTCGCATCCCAATCCCACCAGGAGCACCCCTGAGAAGTTCGGGTGTGTTGCATACCCGGCGATCGTCCGACGAAGCACGTCCAGCCCCTCACCGGCGCTGTCCATTCCGCAGCCGCTGCCGTGGGTGATCGCAACCACGCCGTCGATGTTGGGGAAGACGTCGAGCGCACCCGAGCCCGTGATCTCGCCGGCGATGGCTCGCGCCACGGTCGCGGAGCAGTTGACGGTCGCAATGACCGCCAGGTAGTTCCGTGTGGCGACACGGCCGTCAGCGCGGCGGATGCCCTGGAAGGACACGTCCCGACTGCTGGCGATGTCGCGACGTACTCGGCTCCGAATTGGTGATCGAGTGCGATCTGACCGACGGCGAGGTTGTGGCTGTGTACGTGA
>CAXMZV010000842.1:0-1701 GCA_964199985.1 Candidatus Ilumatobacter isfjordensis
CCGCTACTCCCGCAAGGGCCCAGCCGCATTGGCCCCATTCGACGCGACCGTGACGTCCGGGGAGTGGCTTGGCCTGATCGGCCCGAACGGCGCTGGCAAGTCGTCGCTACTCAAAGCAGTGGTCGGTCTGGTGGGCCACACGGGCACTATCGAGATCGATGGCGAGTCGCTCGGTTCAATGAGCGATCGTGACCGTGCCGCTCGGGTTGCCTACGTGGCCCAGTCACCCCTAATTCCCGACAACATGACCGCCCGCGAGTACGTGCTCCTTGGACGAACTCCATACATCAGCTACTTCGGTGCGCCGTCTCACGTCGACCGGTCCATTGTCGATGAGGTGCTCGAACGTCTCCGACTCGGCGAGTTCGCGGAACGCCTGATGGGGGCGTTGAGCGGAGGTGAGCGCCAACGCATCGTGCTGGCGCGAGCCCTTGCTCAGCAGGCGCCGGTGCTGATCCTGGACGAACCAACCTCGGCGCTGGACATCGGACATCAACAGCAGGCCCTTGAACTCGTGACCGAGCTGCGCAAAAGCGAGCAGCTGACGGTGATCTCAGCACTCCACGACCTGACGCTGGCCGGCACATACACGGACCGGCTGACGATGCTGCACCTCGGCGAACACGTCGTGTCCGGCACCGCCGTTGAGGTGCTGACCGCTGATCGGCTGGGTGAGATCTACCACGTCTGCGTGAGCGTCGAGCATGACGAGGGCCAGGTCATCGTCGTTCCCCGCCGCGGTTTCCCGGTCTGAGCTGATGCGTCCACTGATGGTGCTCGGGTGCACCTCCGATGCTGGCAAATCGCTGCTCGTGACGGCACTCTGCGCATGGTTTCGACGCGAAGGGGTGCGCGTTGCCCCGTTCAAGGCGCAGAACATGTCGAACAACGCTCGCGTCGTCGCGACCCAGCACGGTGGTGGCGAGATTGGTGTGGCCCAGTGGCTACAGGCGCGTGCCGCCGGTGTCGAACCTGACGTGCGGATGAACCCGGTGTTGTTGAAGCCAGAAGCAGACACACAGAGCCAAGTGGTGGTCCGCGGGCAAGTCGATCGTCAACTCACGGCCACGCCCTGGCGCGACCGTCACGACGCCTTGTGGACACCGATGGTCGAAGGCTTCGACGACCTGCAGGCAGAGTTCGATCTCGTCCTGCTCGAGGGTGCGGGGAGCCCCGCCGAGATCAATCTCGTCGACCAGGTCAACAACCGGATGGTCGAACACGCCGATGCCGCGGCAGTGCTCGTCAGCGACATTGACCGGGGTGGGTCGTTCGCGCACCTCTACGGCACCTGGGCGCTGGTGCCCGAGGAAACCCGCCAGCGGCTCCGAGGCTTCGTCCTCAACAAGTTCCGTGGCGACGCAACTCTGCTCGCCCCGGGCCCGCAGCAACTCACCGACATGACGGGCATGGCCCACGCTGGCACGCTGCCGATGCTGCGCCATCGGCTCCCGAGAGAAGAAGGCGCGACGGAGGGGCCGACCGAGACGGGCGGTGTGCCGTCAGGAGCACCGATCGTGGTGCTCCCGCGTCTGCCGTTTGGGTCGAACCTCGATGAGTTTCACATGCTCAGCCATGCCGCCGACGTTCGTTGGGCGACTGACCCTCGGTCGTTCGTCGACGCTGATGTTGTCGTACTGCCAGGCTCCAAACACGTTGCTGCGGACATGAGATGGATGACGGCGCAGGGTGCTTCCGATC
>CAXMZV010000843.1:0-1690 GCA_964199985.1 Candidatus Ilumatobacter isfjordensis
TCACCGGCGAAGTCACTCTGCGCCTGCGTCGCGGCGACGACTACTCGATTCTCAACACCGTCTCCGACAACCTCACCTACGAACCCGACCGCTTGTCGATGGAGCGAGTGGAAGACCAGCCGTTCGGCCCGCTCGACCGCATCGGCCAGCTCACGATGCGCAACCTCGACATCACCGATACTCGCAACAAGCTCGACCTGTACCAAGGCATAGGCACCCTCGAGTCCGGCGACATCACCAAAGCCCTCGACTCGTAATCCCGCGCTTCCGTTTTCGTGAGCTTTCTGCAGCCAGTGCCTGCAGGAAGCTCACGAAAAAACATAGGAAGCGGCGCGAAGTGCGTGGAGCTCAACCAGTTCGCGGATTGCGCCGGCGAAGTCGTCGGCCAGCTCGCGGTCGGTCACCCGGTCGACTTGCCATTCAAGCTTGCGCAACGCTCGGTCGCGACCTTTGTCCTGCTGTGCCTTGATGCGCCCGCCGTGCCAAGTGACATGGTCGATTTCGACGGCCCACCTGACCACAAGATCGACGCCATCCGGATGAATCCAGATTCCTGTCGGGAGACAAATCGGATGCTGACGAACCAGTGGCCCGACTCCGCAACGCTCCAACGCTCGGAGCACGCGAAGTTCCAGCCCCGAGTCGGCTGGACGCTGCCACTCCGCCCGGGTGGACATCACTCTGCTGACCAACGCTGAGCCGGTTCGCCCCGAGCGTGCCAACCGCTTGCCCATGCGCCACAACGTTTCAACCGGACAGTGGTGATCGATGACCCACTCGGTCATCGCCTCGAACTTCTCCTCATGCAGGTCACGGGCACAGTCGAACCAAGCGCGAGCCGGCGTCGCAAGTCGGATCGAGTCAGGTCGCGTCGTGAAATCATCGGCGGCGACATCGCCACAACGCCGGACGGTCACGCCGCGAGCAAATGGATTCCGGTCGTGCGCAACGACGACAACAGGAACGTCGGTCTGGAAGACGCTGCGGAACTCCCAAAGCCTCGCGGCACTCACGCCGGTGACGAATGACGTCGGATCTGCGAGCGAGGTGGCCGCACACCGGGCGTGGAACGAGTCGGGACTCGTCGCCAGTCGATACACGCCGTTGTGGATTCGAATCAGCAGTCGCGCTGCCACGGCCCGCCGAATCGCTGAGAGCGCGACGCCATCAGCAACCAGTTCGTCCGAGGTGACGACACCGTGGCTGCCAGCGATGCGGGTCGCGAGTGCTGGTGAAATGTTGAACATGGTGATCTCCGTGCTGGCTCAGCTGCGGGACCGTCTCGATGTCCAATCTCTCCTCACGATACCGACCCCCGTCATCACCCCCTCGTCTCGTCTGTTTTCGTGAGCTTGCTGCAGGCACTGGCTGCAGCAAGCTCACGAAAACGCACGGGGAGGTAGCTGGGAGGGGTCAGCGATCAGCGACTGGGCGCGATCGCCTGCACGATGCCGGCGACGAGGCGGGCTCGCTCGGGCATCGTGGCGACGATGACATGTTCGGTGTCGGCGTGCGCACCGCCGCCAACGGCTCCGAGGCCGTCGAGCGTGGGGACACCGATTGCCGCGGTGAAGTTGCCGTCGCTGCCGCCGCCGACCGAGTAGCCCTCGATTCCGGGCGACACGCGCTGCGCGATGGGAAACAGTGTTGCCGAGGCCGACTCGGGCATGGGCGGGCGGTTGATCTGGCC
>CAXMZV010000844.1:0-1690 GCA_964199985.1 Candidatus Ilumatobacter isfjordensis
ACATGTACAGGTTGCTGATCGTCACCAGACGGGCGCCCGTGGTCTCAGCCGCGCCGAGCAGGTTGGCTGCGAGTGGCGGCCAGTCGGTGGCCCATCGGTGATATGGCGGGTTCGCACAGTTGTAGATGGCGTGTGCTCCGGCAGCGATCTCGGTGAGTCGTGCCTGGTCAACCGCATCTGCGGCGACCAGTTCGATGCCCGCATGCTCCGGGCCCGACCCCGAGCGGGTGACGACAATGACGCGGTGTCCAGCGTCGGCCAGGCGAAGAGCTGTTCCGCTGCCGATCGGTCCGGCACCGACGATGACGTGTGTTGCTGAGTGGTTCATGGGGTACTCCTTGTTGCGTGGTGGTTGCGTGGTGAAGACGAGAGAGCAGTGCTCTCTGTTTTCAGTATGCAGAGGTGTTGATCGAAAAGCAAGAGCGGCGCTCTCCTTTGTGACATCTGTTCTCGGTTCTGGACGCGAGGCCACCGAATCCAGCACAATGCAGAGATGCCGGACGCCACGGCAACAGGCGACATCGGTGGCGCTCCACAGGGAGTACGCGCCCACGCACAATTGCTGGCTGACGTGTCGCGAATCGCCCGCAATCACCTCGAAGAATCGGGCGCCCCTGGACTCTCGGTCCGGGCCATTGCCAGGGAGCTCGGCCTTGCCTCATCCGCGCTCTACCGCCCGGCCACTCCTGTCGCCACCGTGCTCGGGGGCATCCTCACCGACAACAGCCCCGACGCTCTCTCACTCCGTCTACCGCAAGAGATTCCGATATCGCTACAGGCCCAACTCGACGCGATGTCCGGCCCGCTCGGCGAGCGCATCGATCAGAACGTACTGGTCCTCGGCGTCACGCAGCGGGCGAAGCTGTTCGGGATGATCAGCTTCGAACTGTTCGGCACGTTCAACACCGTGTTCGACGACGCCAACGCACTGTTCGCCGCAAGCCTCGATCTCGATCTCACCTCAGTCGGCGTGATCTGAGCTAGAGCAAGGCCGTGTAGGCGCCACCGTCGACGTGGAGTTGCAGGCCGGTCGTGAACTTGGCGGGCTCGCCGCACAGGAACGCAACGTGTGCGCCGAAGTCGTCGGCGTCGCCGAGACGCATCGAGTCGAGCTGGTCGACGCTGTAGAGCGCGTCGAGCCGCGGCGTCCGGTGGACTCCCGGCTGCACGGTGTTGACCGTGATGCCCTGCTCGGCCACCTCGAGTGCCAGCGTCTTGAGGAATGCGGTCGCTCCCGCCCGTGCCGTGTTCGAGAGAATCAGGTTCGCCATCGGCTGACGCACCGACAGCGACGTAATCGCAACGACGCGTCCCCACTGCTGCTCGCGCATGGCTGGCACGGCTGCCTTGCACATCGCAACGATCGAGAGCAGGTTCAGTTCAAGTGCCGCCGGGTAGGCGTCGATGTCGGTATTCTCGAAGTTGCCGGGAGGCGGTCCACCAGCATTCGGGACGAGAATGTCGACGCCGCCGAGCGCAACCCGAGCGGACTTAACAAATCCGGACGCTCCGTCGGGCGTGGACACGTCGGCCACGATCGGCACACAATCGTGTCCGACCGCTGCTGCGGCAGCTTCGAGCCTGTCTTCGTCGCGCCCGCAGATTGCGACGTGTACACCCTCTGCTGCCAGGGCTTTTGCCGACCCGAGGCCCAGCCCCGATGATCCAGCAGCGACTGCAGCACGACGTC
>CAXMZV010000845.1:0-1688 GCA_964199985.1 Candidatus Ilumatobacter isfjordensis
GATCGGAAGCGCAGTATTCGACGATCCGTTGGATGTTGTGCACGGCCAACTCGGTGTTCCAGCCGGCGTCAACGTGTACCGCAAGCACCCGCAGATTCCAATCCTTTGCCCGCAGCGCAAGAATGGAGCTGTCGAGACCTCCGCTCAACCCCAGGACGACGTCGTACTCCTTGCCCTGACCGGCTGCACGCATCCGGTCCAGGATTGCCGTCAGCTTCGGTTCGCCTTCGGGTCCGGGGAACCACTGCTTGCTGGTGATCTCATCGAACTTGTGGCAGTGCGAACAAACCCCGTCACCATCGAAGGTGATGTCTGGGTCGCTGGTGTCCATCACGCACCGGGTGCACAGCTGGGCGGTGAGGTCGGTCGTCATGACTGACGCGTCCCGGTCCGGCCAGCGCCCGTGGGCGAGATGCCTCGAATCCCGTATTCTTGCGCGCTGCGGCCGAATCGCAGACTCGGGGAGCACCGCGAGATGTCGAGAAGAACAGTCCGAGTTGCGAGGTCTACCAATTGAGGTTCCTGACATTGAGTTGAGGAGCCACGGCTTCCAGGATGCGTCGATGCGCACGGCTGTCCGGTCGACATCAGCGAGTTGTACGACGCCGTACGGCGAACTCGCCGATCGACAAACTACCCGCCTGTCGAGCTGAACTGGCGCGATGCAGGGCCCGCGATGCAATCGCCGCTCGCTGCAACCCCGGTAAGGTCGCGTCGTGAATTCGACCGAACTCCGCGACATCGAGATCGACTTCGGCCGGGTCACCGCCGGCCTCAAACGGTCCTGGTGGATGATCGTTGTCGGCGCCTTGGCAGGCCTTGTGTTCGCCGTCACCGCCGCTCCGAACTCGGTGCTGACGCAATCCGAGTTCAGCGAGTCAGACGCACGCGTACGATTTCAACAGCACGACCTGACCGTGACCCCATTCGTGTCGATCGTCGATGTGATGGACTCGAGCCGATTTCGCGATGCAGTCGACGCCAAGAACGGGGCACCGGTTTCATTCGGTGTGACGCTCACTCCGAGTGGACAGATCGGATTCGAGGTATCCGCTGACTCGTCTGAGCGCGGCGACGAACTGGTCGAACTCATCTACGTCGTACTCGATGATGTAATTGGCAATCGCGACCGCATGTTCGTGCAGGAACGCCTCGATCAGATCGACACCGTGATCGCCAATTTCGAAGGCGAGATCGACCTGATCCGCTCCGTCGGAGCGGATCAGGTCGCCGAACTGCTCGAACGGTCTTCACTCGTCGGGCTCCTCGCGAGCGAACAACTCTCCAAGTCTCGTCTCGAAGCAGTCTTGGAGACCGGCTTCACCCCCGTCATCGAGATTCGACGCACGACGACGAGCGGATCGCTCCGCAACCGTGCGGCCGCTGCATTGCTCGGCGGAGCGCTGCTCGGCGCTATGGCCGCCATCGCCAACAGCCTGCTGCGTCGTCGTGTCGGCAACCTCGGAGGCCTGCGCACCGTCGCACCGAACGCACCGAACTACCAGATCGGACGCTCCGCCCCGGACGACGACGCCACCGCCATCATCGCAGGCGCAATCCGACGCTCGGGAAATCGACACGCCGACGCGCCACACATCGTCGCCCTCGGCGAGGTCGCCACCGAACTCTTGGCATCTGCACGGGTCTCAATCCCGCAGCTTGGCGACGACGCGTCGTCATCCCGGATC
>CAXMZV010000846.1:0-1686 GCA_964199985.1 Candidatus Ilumatobacter isfjordensis
ACATCAGTTGGAACAGCGGAACGATGAGCACCACGAACGGGATCATCACGGAGCCGAGGTAGAGCAGGAAGAGCTTGTCGCGCCCGCGGAACTTCAACCGGGCGAAGGCGTATCCGCCAAGGATCGACGTGAGCACCTGACCACCGACGACGCCAAGCGTGACGAGCACCGTGTTGGTGAGGCTGCGACCCAGGTTCTTACCGTCGAGGACTTCGGTGAAGTTCTCCGTGCGCAGCGCGAACTGCCGATCGGGCTCCGCATTGCTGACGAGGGTCTCGACAGACAGGGCGGGGTCGTCCAGCGACTGGAAACGAGCACCGATCGTCGTGCGAACGCGATATGCCTCGACCACGGAACCGTCGACCAGAACGTCGACGACCGCTTCGGCCTCGCCGTCGACTGCGACATCGCGACCCAGATCGACCGCATCGTCGAGTGACGCGACGAGCTCGCGCGGGTCGTCGGTTCCGATGTCCGCGACCGGGGTGTACACGCCGAGTGACACGCCGTTCTCGACGAGCGCCCATGATCCGTCCGTCCCGGGAATCGCGAAAACCGGGACCGGTTCGTCGCCCTCGTCGCCGCCGACGTCGCTCGCCGGCACGGTCACGTCCTGCTTCGGGATCAACGTGGGCGGGTAGGAGAAGACGTCAGTACTCGTCTTGAGTGACGTGCTCAGCGCGACGATGAACGGGAAGACCACGATGACCCCAACAAGGACCAGCATGACGTACGTGGCGACGCGGACCGCTACCGCACGCGGGCCTCGACGACGAACGCTCATGACCCCACCGACTCGCTACGTTGACGACGGAACTGCCCGAACGTCAATCCGAAGATCAACACGAACAGGATCCAGGCAAGGGCTGACGCATAGCCGGTGCTGTTGTTCACGAAGGCCTCCTCGTACAGTGCGAGCACCGGCGTGGTGGTTGCGTTGTCCGGCCCACCGGGCGTCGGTCTGGACAGCACCCACACGATGTCAAACAGTTGGAGTGCCATGATGCTGGTCAGGCTGACGACGTAGAACGTCGTGTTCCGCAGCTGCGGCACGGTGATCCGCCGGAATGTCTGCCACGCCGAGGCACCGTCGATTTCGGCTGCCTCATACAGCTGTTGGCCGATTCCCTGGTGCCCAGCGAGGTAGAGCACCGTGTTGAACCCGAAGTTCATCCAGCCGAACACCACCACGATCGCCAACAACGCGGTACTGCGATCGGACAGCCATGCTTGACCATCGGCAGGCGCGTCGAAGAACGGCACGATCTCGCCGGTTCGCAAGATGATGTAGTTGATCCACCCGACCGTGCTCTGGAAGAGCTGGCCCCAGACGATCGACACGCCGATCACACCGGCGACGGACGGGACGAAGTAGATCGTCCGAAAGACTTTCATCGCGGGCAGCTTCGATGCGAGCACCGTCGACAGGCCGAGCGCCGGGAGCACCGAGAGCGGAACGGCGAGCACCAGGAAGATGAAGATGTTGCGCAGCGAGAGCCAGAACTCGATGTCTCGTGCGCCGATGACCCAGTTCTGCCCGAACCAGTCGAAGTGGGCCAACACCTGGTATCCGTCTTTGAGGACTTCGGTCCCAGCATTGGACCCGGAGGCCGACGCGAAATCCAGCGACAATGCGAAGATGTAGTTGTCGAGGAAGATGAAGTCCTTCGTCGTGTTCGTCGTCGA
>CAXMZV010000847.1:0-1682 GCA_964199985.1 Candidatus Ilumatobacter isfjordensis
CGGCCAGCGACGGCCAACCGGGCAGCCCGAGGTGGCTGCAGCAGGACCCCTCGTGCATCACCGCACCTGCAGTGAGTGATTCGACCTCGCAGTGTTGGGCCATGGTGACGCCGAGGTCGCTCGCGTATTCGTAGGCCCGACGCATGAGTTGCGGGTCCTGGACACCGTTGCCGTCGTCGGTGAACAGGCGGACGCCGACGGCGGCGAGTTCGGCGAACGGCGTCAGCTGTTCGCCCTTGCGGCCCATCGTGATCGACCCCGACGGGTACACATCGCAGAGGCCGGCACGCTCGCCCTGTTGGCGGACGAACTCGACCACACCGACCGAATCCTGCGTCGGGTCGGTGTTCGGCATCGCCACGACCGCCGTGAATCCGCCGAGCGCCGCACCGCGGCTGCCGGTCTCGATGGTCTCGGCCTCTTCTCGGCCGGGCTCACGTAGGTGCACGTGCAGATCGACGAACCCGGGGCTGATGACCAGCCCTGCTGCGTCGATGACGTCCTCGGCCGTGCTGCTGTCGGGGCTGCTGCCAGAGAGGGGGGCGAGCCCGTTGCCGACCTCGACGATGAGCCCATCGGAGATGCGGACGCTTCCCGGCCGGTCGCCGGTCTGGTCGACGAGGCGACCGTTCGTGATCAAGATGTTCATGATTCCGTGCTTCCTGTGAGTGAGTTCTCCGAGCCGCTTCCGAGCAGATCGAAGAGCACGGCCATGCGGACATTGATGCCGTTGGTGACCTGTTGATTGATGACGTTGCCCGGCAACTCACCGGGATCGACCGCCATCTCGACCCCACGATTCATCGGCCCCGGGTGCATGACGAGGACGTGTTGGCCGAGGCGCGCGGCACGCTCTGGGGTCAGGCCGAAGCGGGCGGTGTATTCACGAAGGTGAGGCACCAACGCCTCATTCATCCGTTCGTTCTGCATCCGCAGCAAGTAGAGGATGTCAATGTCGTCGATGACCTCGTCGAGGTTGGAGACGACGTGCTCGTCGTGCGAGGGCGGGAGCAGTGTCTTGGGCGACACCCAAGTGACGTCGGCGCCAAGCAACTTGAAGGCTTCGGTTGTGCTGCGTGCCACGCGGCTGTGCTTGATGTCGCCGACCATGGCAACCCGCAATCCGTCGAAACTCCCACCATCAACGGAGACGGGTCGGTTCAACGTGGTGCGGACGGTGTACATGTCGAGCAGCGCTTGCGTGGGGTGGGCATGCCAGCCGTCGCCGGCGTTGATGACGCTGGCGTTGGTCCACTCCCCCAGCTGCCACGGCGCCCCGCTCGATCGATGACGGATCACAAAGGCGTCCACGCCCATCGCCGCGATGGTTTCGACCGTGTCACGCAGGCTCTCGCCCTTGTTCAGGCTGGACTGGCTGACCGCGAAGTTCATCGTGTCGGCCGACAGTCGCTTCGCAGCCGTTTCGAAACTGAGTCGGGTTCGAGTGGAGTCCTCGAAGAACACGTTGCACACGGTCTTGCCGCGCAGCGCCGGGACCTTCGGGTTCGGCCGACGATTGACCTCGGCCATGTGATCCGAGATGTCGAGCAGCCGTCGCAGACCCGTTTCGCCGAGCTCGGCAATCGAGAGCAGCGACCGGCTCACGTCTCAGTCCCCTGTGAGATCGTGACACCGTCCGGGGTGACGCTGACGTTTTCCTCGGCGCTCGTCGGCAAGTTCTT
>CAXMZV010000848.1:0-1679 GCA_964199985.1 Candidatus Ilumatobacter isfjordensis
GGAGTGCGACGGCGGCTTCGCCGAGTACACGCATCGCAGCGCGTCACGCACACCGGGTCGACAGCGCGCTGAGCGATGTCGAACTGGCATCGTTCCCGTGCTCGTACTCGACCGCCGAGAACATGTTGACGCGTGCGAACGTGCAGTCTGACGACACCGTCCTCGTCACCGGAGCATCTGGTGGTGTTGGGTCGGCGGCCGTACAACTTGCCAAGGCGCGCGGTGCTCGGGTGATTGCCGTCACGAGCGCGGCGAAGCGCGAACAACTCGTCGAACTGGGCGCTGACGCCGCTGTCGATCGTGATGCCAACCTCGTCGCCGAGTTGGGCGCAAACAGCGTCGACGTCGTCATCGATCTCGTTGCCGGACCGTCGTGGCCGTCACTGCTCGAAGTACTCCGACCCGGAGGCCGCTATGCCGTGTCAGGTGCGATTGCCGGACCGATCGTTGAACTCGACGTGCGCACCCTGTACCTGAAAGACCTGAGCTTATTCGGATGCACCGTGCTCGATTCCGGCGCCTTCGCCAGGCTCGTCCAGCGAATCGAAGCAGACCAAGTCCACCCCCTCGTCGCCGCGACCTACCCACTCAGCGAGATAGGTGCAGCGCAAGAGGCTTTTCAGTCAAAAGCCCACGTCGGCAAAATCGTCCTGAAAGTCGCTCCTCAAGAATAAAACGGAGACTCGCCGGTGGTGTGATCGGTGAGGTCTTTGACTCGTTCGATGGCGGGCAACGCATCGACAAGCATCGTCTGGACGCCGTCGAGCATCGTCATCTTGCTCATCGAGCAGCCGTGGCAGCCGCCGCCCATGGTGAGGAACGCTGTGCCTTCACTGTCGTGACCGATGTAGGTGACGAAGCCGCCGTGGGCGGCCAGCGCCGGGTTGACCTCGACGGCGACGAGCGCTTCGATCTCGGCGGACAGCTCGTCGTCGTTGGTGAGACCCTCGACGTTCGGGGCTTCGGGCTTGTTCGGGTTGCGGATGACGAGGCCCTGCGTCGACGTGTAGTCGAGCGTCGCGCCGGTGAGCAGTTCCAGGTCGATGCCCGGAATGATCACCTTGAGGCCGTCGTGCGTGCGCACTTCGTCGTCGAATGCTGCGGTGAGGAACTCTTCGAAAGACAGGTCGTAGCGGAAGTCTTCGCCCGCGGCGGACGCGATACCGAGGCGCAGCCCTAGTTGTTCCCCGTCGGCTTCGTCGTCGCGAAGTTCGGTGAGATGTTCGAGCGCTTCGGGCGTGACCGTGACGATCGGTTCGCTGGCGCTACTCGCACCACTGTCGCCGGCAAGGGCTTCGAGGGGACTCATGTCGAAAAGGCTACCGTCAGCGCGATGAGCACCGACACCAGCCAGTTCTCTGCAGCGCTTCGCTCCGATGCTGACATCATGTCGTCAGTCGTCCGCACTGCCGATCTCACCTCTCCGGTGGCAGCGTGCCCCGGTTGGGATCTGCGCCAACTCGTCGAGCACACGGGTTGGGTCCAGCGCTGGGCCACCCACGCAATCGTCAGCGGCGGACAACCTCCGCGAGATGCCGACTTCACTCCGGGGCCCGACGACAACCTCGCGGTGTGGATCGTCGACGGCGCCACCGCACTGATTGACGCGCTTGACACTGCCGGGCCGGCCATGAATACGCTCCATGACCATAATATCTTTACGACAATGATCCCAGTAA
>CAXMZV010000849.1:0-1669 GCA_964199985.1 Candidatus Ilumatobacter isfjordensis
GAGGTGCCTCGGAAAAGTGGCACACCGACGATTCTGGCGACGCTCGCACCAGTATTCTCTCCCTGACTTCTGAGTCCGACCCCCACCCCCCGGCTGCACCGTGTCTTCACCATCCCGCTCTCCCCGTCCTCGCCAACGCTCGGCAGTAGCTGCTGAGGCGACGAACCGCGCCCCGATCTTCATCGCGGTCGGGCTGATTGCGTTGATCCTTGGCATCGGGTTCATTGGTGGACGCGGCGGATCGTCGGCTGACTCGGCAAACACTGAGGTGGCATCGGGCTCGATCGAGCCGCTGACGCTTGGCGTCGAATCGACGACCACCATCGGGGTGCCGGCGACCATGAGCGAAGCCGAGCCGACGCTTCCACCGGTGACGCGCACGCTCAAGCAAGGCCTGGCGGGCGACGACGTCAAAATGCTGCAGGAACGTCTGGTTGGTCTCGGCTTCGATCCGGGCCCGGCCGATGGGATCTTCGGAACGCTCACGACGCAGTCCGTCTGGGCATTCGAGAAGTTGGTGTTGAAGACGCCGCGCACCGAAGCGACCGGCGCAATCACAACCGACTCATGGGATCTGCTGCGTGACCCCGAGCTGACCATCGCACCGCGACGGTCGACCAATGGCCAGGCCGATCACACCGAGGTCTACCTGCCCGAGCAAGTGCTGATCGTGTTCCATCAGGACAAACCGGCTCTCATCTCCCACGTCTCCTCCGGTGAAATCAACCCCGATGGGTCGCCCAAGGAGTACTGCGAGACAGCGACCTACGACACCGATGCCCAAGGCCGCGAGCTCGAAGAGCCTGTGACCAAGGAGGTGTGTGCGCTGTCGAAGACGCCGGGTGGCGTGTTCACGTACGACCGTCAGGTCGCTGGCAAGCGCGTCAGCCCGCTGGGCGGCATGTGGGATCCGGTGTACTTCAACTACGGCATTGCGGTTCACGGCGCCGAGAACGTTCCGAATGGGCCGGCGTCGCACGGCTGCGTTCGGCTCCCGATGCACATCTCGGGTTACTTCCAAGACGTGGTCGACATCGGCGAGCGGATTCTGGTGTGGAACGGTGAGAAGGAACCGGAGCAGGTGAGCGACCGTGAGTCGCTGCCGTCGTTCGACTACGCGGACCCCAATGCCACGACGACGACCACGTCGACGACGACCACGTCGACGACTGTGCCCCCCACAACTACTGCTCCGACGCCCACCACGACGAAGCCCAAGGCGACCACGACCACGACGACGACCACCACGACCACGTCGTCGGTGCCGTCGGGCTCATCGACGTCGATGCCCTGACTCGGACAACGACATCCGAATCAAGCCGGAGTGAGTCGGCGCAACGCCGCTGCGGTGTAGAGCGACATACCCGTGTGCATCGCGGATTCGTCGAAGTAGACGCGGTTCGAGTGATTCGGTGCGGCAGTGGCGAGGTTGCGGTCGAGCGGGGTGCCCCCGAGGAACGCCATCGAGCCGGGCAGCTCATTCAGGACGTAGCTGAAGTCTTCGGCACCCATGACGGGGTGAGGGGAGCCGCACGGTGCTGTCGGACCCGGCAACGTCTCGTGCGAGGTCGAGTGTCCACTCGGCGAAGACGTCGTCGTTGGTCGTGACGGGATACCCGTAGATGATCTCGACGTCGCCATCGCAGCCGTGCGCGGCAGCGATGTTCTC
>CAXMZV010000850.1:0-1669 GCA_964199985.1 Candidatus Ilumatobacter isfjordensis
TATCAAAACGGAATCGAAACACAGCAATTGGCCCAGGAAGAGGCACAAGAACAAGTTTCCAAATACATACAGGAAGCCACTTTTTTCGATTCTTCGCCTTTAGAACTGCCCATGCGGCTGCTTTGACGGCACCTCGGCTTCCGGCATTGCGGTACCAGTCGAGTACTTCGTCGCTGACCTGGAACGTCTGTGTTGGGTCAAGACCGAGTGCAGTCTTGGCTTCGGCGATCTCGTCGTCTTTGAAGGCGTACCCGTGGGCGGAAGGTGAGTCGGTCAGCGTGGGGCTCGGAGTGCCGATGTGTGTATGGAGAACGAGCATCGATGGTTTGTCGGTGACTTGTTTCGCGGCGAGGATGGCGGCCTCAAGAGCGTCGAGGTCGTTGCCAATTTCGCCAAGGTTCACGACGTGCCAGCCGTACGCGGTGAAACGGGCCACCGGATCATCTGAAAGCCAGATGTCGGTCATGCCATCGATCGACACCCGATTGTCGTCGTAGATGCAGATCAGTCGACCCAAACCCAGATGCCCGGCGAAGGAGGCAGCCTCGTGGCTGACACCCTCGGCCAGGTCGCCATCACTACAGATGGTGTAGGTGTAGTGATCGACGACATCTTCGCCCAGGTGGGCTCGTTGTCGGGCTTCGGCCATGGCCATGCCGACTGAGGTCGCAAAACCTTGACCTAGTGGGCCGGTGGTGATTTCGACGCCAGCGGTGTGCCCGACTTCGGGATGACCCGGTGTGGCGCTGCGCCACTGGCGGAAGTCTTTGATGTCGTCGAGAGTGAGTCCAAAACCACAGAGGTGCAGCATCGAGTACTGGAGTATCGAGGCGTGACCTGGGCTCAGCACGAATCGATCTCGATCGGGCCAATCCGGTGTTGCCGGGTCGAAATCCATGATGCGCGTGTAGAGCACATGAGCGAGTGGTGCGAGGGCCATGGCAGTGCCTTGGTGCCCCGACTTCGCCGCGTGCGGTGCGTCCATGGACAGGCCCGCGATGGTCGCGACAGCCTGTTGTTCAATGCTCGAAGCAGTCATGGCGCTCACCCTATATGTCGGCCTAGCGCGAGAAGGGGACGGGTCAGAAGACTCGACCGATTAGTCGTCTGATTCTTCAGGGGGAAGCAGCGTGTACGGAACGACCACAACGTGGCTATCGGTACCGATTCGACAGTGCGCCTCGATAGTTCCGTAGTCCTCGAAGTCGATCTCGCCGCGCACGAGCCGATAGTCGAACTTGCCCTGTGGTGTCGAGAGCGGTTGCACGTTGCGTGCGATTTGTTCACCGTCGCGTTTGTAGACAACTTCGAGCACCCCAGCTTCGGGGCCGTCAACGGGGTTCCGTACCAGGATGACCAGGTGAGGCGCCCAGGTGAGTGGCAGCGGCGTGGGCGCCGCGGCCGAGAATTGGACACCGGTGAGGTCGATGTGGGTCGCTGGTCCAGCGACCTGGCGCATATTGATCTCGTCGATGAAGAGCGCGGCAATGATTTCCATGAATGCCTCCAGGTAGTGTGACGCCGATGTCCAGACGATACCGACGATGATTCAAACCCGATGATCCAACTCCGGTGGCGAATCTGGTGCGAGCGATGACGTCGCGCCCCGTTCAGTTCTACGCAGGACGGTTTGTGCTTCCGGTGCTCCTGCTCGCGGGTGCGGCGGGTG
>CAXMZV010000851.1:0-1668 GCA_964199985.1 Candidatus Ilumatobacter isfjordensis
CCTGCCACAATCCGGGCACCACCGACGCCAATAGCGGCAACTCGGTCGACATGACGGTGATGGTCCACAAGATCCACGCCGGATCGCAGCTGGCCAACGGCTACAAGATCTGGGGCTTCCGCAATACGCTGCACGACTACTCGGATGTGAACTTCACCCGTGATCTCGACGACTGCGTCGGCTGTCATGAGGGCGGCGGTGCCGACGAAGGCAACTGGGCCACTCAGGCGAACCGCGCAGCCTGTGGTTCGTGTCATGACGACGTGAACTTCGACACGGGCGAGAACCACGCCAATGGCGTCGTCGCTCCCGGCAACGAGTTCTGCACCCAATGCCACCCGGCCGCAGGCGGCCCTGCCGCAGTGACCGTGGTGCACAAGGGCGCAGACCGGAAGGCCGAGGCCGCACTCTACGCCGGTGCAGGCAATGGCTTCATCATCGAAGACGTCAGCCTCGATTCGGGCGACCTCAGCATCGACTACTCCGTGGTGCGCGACGGAGTCGTGATGGATCTGGCCATCGACGACGAATGGACCGCTGGCTCGGCCAGCCGGCTCGCCATCCTGGTCGGGTGGGATACCGCCGACTACGTCAACGAGGGCTCGGGCGCCACGCCGGCGCTGCCGATCAGCCTGAACGGCCTGGACGTCGGAAACACCGTCACCGACAACATGGACGGCACATACACCGTCGTGACGGACGTATCCGAGGCCTTCGGCACCGCGACGGTCGCCATGGAAGGTCATCCCGCGGCCGACCTCGACGGCGACACCGTGGTGACCGACCGCATCGCAGTGGTCAACACCTTCGTACACGTGGACGTCGAGGGGAACCGTTCGACCCCGATCGCCCGAAACGACGTCATCAACATCGGCAAGTGCAACGCATGCCACGATGCAGCGGGTCAGGGCATCAGTCTGCACGGCAACAACCGCACGGGCGAGATGCAGGTCTGCGTGGTGTGCCACAACGCCGATGCCACCGACATCAACCGACGCCCCGCAGACCCGGCCGACACCGCCGACGGAAAGACCGAAGAATCCATCGACATGAAGCGGCTGATCCATCAGATCCACAGCGGTTCCGAGCTCGAGGACGGCATCGTGGTCTGGGGCTTCGGCTTCCCCGGCACCGAACACGACTTCTCGGACGTCAACTTCATCGGCAACCGCAAGAACTGCGAGACCTGCCACGATGCCGGGACCTACTCCACCGAGGCTGCGCGCGCCCGGCTAGCCTCGACCATCGACACCGGTGCCGAGGTGGACGACCCGTCCGACGATCTGAACATCTCGCAGACGGCGGCCGTGTGTTCCTCGTGCCACGATGACGGTGTCGCCAAGAATCACATGATTCTCAACGGCGCATCGTTCATCGCCCAGGACGCCGACATCCAGTAGAAGCGCTCGCCGTCGGCAGGTCCGAGCACCACTGCTCGCAGCCCATCGCAAACGCGATGGGCTGCGCCATTGGACCGCACATGACGAAGGCCAGCGACTCGAAGGCGGCACCGAGCGGCTTGCAGCTGATGCTCAGGGGCAGCGTTCAGGGCGTCGGTTTCCGCCCCTGGGTCTGGCGAACGGCCCGGGCGCTGGGTCTCCGTGGGAGCGTGCAGAACAGACCCGGTGGCGTGCGCGTCGACGCATTCGGCTCCGGTGAAGACCTCGC
>CAXMZV010000852.1:0-1644 GCA_964199985.1 Candidatus Ilumatobacter isfjordensis
GTGGCTTCGACGTCGAGACTGCGTTCCTGCCTCGCAACGAAGCAGCCACTGGCGGCGGAGCGCTCATTGGTGGCGCAACCAACTGGGTGATCAATGGGCTCGACGAGCAGACCCAAGATGGCGCAATTGCTTGGGTCAACTTCCTGTCGAACCCCGAAAACGCCGCAGCGTGGCACGAGGAGACCGGGTACATCCCGATCACCGACGCATCAATCGCGACCCTCGAGGCTGCTGGATACTTCGATGAGAACCCGAACCAGCGGATCGCTAGTGAGCAGCTCGCTGCTTCGCCCGATACTCCGGCCACGACCGGTGCGCTGCTCGGCAACTTCGTTGCCATCCGCGACGTGATCACCGAAGCAATCGAATCAGTGCTCGTGAACGGCGACGATCCGGCCGCAGGGCTGGCTGCGGCCCAGGAGAAGGCCCAGGCACTCCTGGACGAGTACAACCTGCTCTTCGGCGACGGCTGATTCCTTCCATCTGATTGACGGGCCGGGGAGCCGACCGCTCCCCGGCTTGTGAATCGAACTCGTTTCCGAACCTGTCAACCGTGCCCCTTCTTGCACTCCTCGCCCTCCTCGTTGCGGCCGCCGTCGGCGCAGCAATCTTGGCGCGGGGCGGAGGGGTGGGCGCCATGCCGCTGCGGCTGCTTGGTGGCGCGCTGGGCGGAGGCCTCGGTGCGCTGGCGGTCAGCGCTCCATTGGACTTCTGCACGTTCAGCGACGAGTACCAGACCAAGGACCTCGTCTTCGGCCTGGTCTTGATGGCACTCGGTGCAGCAGCAGGAACTGCAGCCGCACGGGCCGTCTTCGCTCCAGGGAAGCCGTCGCCGAATGAAATCAGCCACGCCGTGTGGCGCAGTTGGTGGATGCCGTGGTTACTGCTCTCGCCAACGCTCGCGGTGTTGATCGTCTTCCTCTACTGGCCGGCGCTGCGGACGATCCAGTACTCGACGAAGCTGGCTCGCCTCTCCAACCCGAAACGTATCGACCGGTGCACGTTCAACTTCACCGAACTGGTCGGCCCATCTCGGCCGTGGCTGGCGCTGGTACTCGGAGGTCTGGGCATCGCGGGCATCCTCGCTGGCGTGCTGCTCGACCGTCAGGGCACGCGGATGAACCGCAACGCCCGCACATTGGCCGCAGCAGTGAGCACGGTGGCGTTGTTGAGCGCGTTGGCGTTCGTGTTCACCGACGACTACCGCCAGGTGTACGTCGTCACGATGATCATCTCGGTCGGCACCGTGATCGGCGGGCTCACCATCTCGATGGGAATCGCGTTCATCTCATACCAACCGATCCGCGGCGCATCGGTCTATCGCACCCTGCTCATCTGGCCGTATGCGATGAGCCCCCCAATCGCTGGCATCTTGTTCTTCGTCATCTTCGACGCCAACACCGGCATCATCGACCATTGGACCACCTCCCTGCTCGACACCGGCCTCGCCGACTACCGAACCAGTGCGGTCCTCGCGCAAGGTCTCGTCATCATGGCCAGCATCTGGAAGACGCTCGGCTACAACCTGCTGTTCTACGTCGCCGGGCTGCAAACGATCCCGCCCGATCAAATCGAAGCAGCAATGATCGACGGCGCCACGGCGTGGCAGCGCTTCCGGTATGTCATCATTCCAGCGCTGTCTCC
>CAXMZV010000853.1:0-1644 GCA_964199985.1 Candidatus Ilumatobacter isfjordensis
ACCCGGGTGAGCGTGAAGAGCACGGCCGACTCCGGATGCAGCACCGGCGGCTGGACTCCATGAAATGCAATCTGGCGACCGGTGAGCGTGGCGCCATCGCGCAGCCATTCGGGCTGGATCCGGGCAGCACCCCAGCGCTCGTAGGGGATCGCGAGGTGTTCGACTCGGTACGAGGAATCGAGGTCGAGACCGGGCATCCGCAGCGGCGGCGGGGTCTGGCTGGGGGCCGTCGTGAGCTGGGCAAACGACACGATCGCCTTCGACCGGTCGGGGGCGTACACGCCGTGTGCCCGGAAAGCCGGATCGGTCGAGAACCTGACCGTGTCGCCACCGTGCAGCAGTTCGCGGTGCTCCTTGTGCATGGCGATCACGGCGCGCAACGCCGTGCGGTCCTCGTCGCTCAGCTTCGTCACGTTCCATTCGACACCGAGGTGGCCGAACAACGCCGTCGCAGCTCGGAACGACAGGCTCTGGGTGCGCGCTGTCGTGTGCGAGGTCCTCGGCCCGATGTGTGCACCCATCACCTCGGGCGGGATGAACATCGAAGCACCCTCCTGGATCACCTGGCGTTCGAGCGCATCGTTGCAGTCGCTGGTCCAGACGCGCTCCGTGCGTCGGAGGATCTCGTGGTCGATTCGTGCCCCGCCGCTCGCGCACGATTCGAACTCGACGGTCGGGTGCTTCGCACGCAGTTCCTCGAGCAGGCGGTACAGCGCGAGCGTCTGCGCGTGCGTTCCCGCTGCGCCGTCGCGACCGCTCGCCTGGATGTGGTCGCGGTTCATGTCCCACTTCACGTAGGACACGTCGTGATCTCGAAGCAGTACATCGAGCTGATGCGCGATGAACTCGAACGCCTCAGGGTTCGCCAAGTCGAGCACCAGTTGTTGGCGCCCGAGGACCGGCTCGTAGCCGGCTGTCGTGAGCGCCCAGTCCGGATGTGCGCGGTAGACGTCGCTGTCCGGGTTGACCATCTCCGGTTCGACCCAGATCCCGAACTCCATGCCGAGCCCCGTCACGTGACCGATCAGCGGTTGGAGACCGTCGGGGTAGACGTTGTCCGACACCCACCAGTCACCGAGACCCTTGGTGTCGTCGCGACGAGAACCGAACCAGCCGTCGTCGAGGACAAACCGTTCGATACCGAGATCGGCAGCAGCGTCGGCAAGGGCTTTGAGTTTGTTCGTCTCGTGGTCGAAGTAGACCGCTTCCCACGTGTTGAGCAGCACCGGGCGCGGCGACGAAGGGTGCACCTCGTGCGCACGAACCGCCGCGTGGAACTGCCAGGACGCGGGCGTCAGCCCTTCCGGCGAGTAGACCCCGAGCACGTCGGGTGTGGTGTACGACTCCCCCGGTTCCAGCACCATCTCGCCCGGGTGCAGCAGTTCGCCGGCCTGCACATAGCGCCGTCCATCCGGCAGCCGTTCGGCGAACATCGTGTGGTTGCCGCTCCACGCCACGTGGACACCGAAGACCTCACCGTCCCACTCCCTGAAGCCGGATTCGCCGGCGAAGACGACGGGCGGCGACTCGTGTGAGGTGCGACCGCGACGGTTCTCGACGAGCAGTTCGCCGTCGAGCCACGTTCGGCGCAGCGGCTGCAACTCACGCGACCAGCGGCCGGCAAACGTCAGGAGTTCGTCGATG
>CAXMZV010000854.1:0-1618 GCA_964199985.1 Candidatus Ilumatobacter isfjordensis
ACTGCAGACCGCGCAGTTCGAAAAACTGGCCGATCTGACGGACGCACCCATCCCTGTCCAGATTCGTCTGTAGTCCGTCGTGACGCACTCGCGCCCACGGATCCACGAACTCCTCGACGAGCACGCGCTCGCACCGCGCCGGGACCTGGGCCAGAACTTCGTCGCCGACCCCAACACTGTGCGGCGCATTGCCGATCTTGCCCGGGTCGGGCCCGGAGATCGTGTCGTTGAGATCGGTGCGGGCCTGGGCTCGCTGACGCTGGCCCTGGCCGACACGGGCGCCGAAGTCACCGCACTCGAAGTCGACCGCGGCGTCGTGCCGGTGCTGCGCGACATCGTCGCTGATCGATCGAATGTTGCCGTCATCGAAGGTGATGCGATGCAGCTCGACTGGAACGCAACGCTTGACCCGAGTCATCGCTGGGTCCTCGTCGCCAACCTCCCGTACAACGTCGCGACGCCGCTCGTCTGCGACCTCCTCGATGAGGTTCCGCAGGTGCAGCGGATTCTGGTCATGGTCCAACGCGAAGTCGGAGAACGATTCGCCGCCTCGGCCGGCACCTCGGGATACGGCGCTGTGAGCGTCAAGGCCGCCTACTGGGGCACTGCTCGAATCGCTGGACTCGTACCAGCGACGGTCTTCGTGCCTCGACCGAACGTGGAGTCCGCGCTCGTCGAGATCACCCGGCACGACCCGATGCCGGATCATCTCGCCGCGGCGGACCCCGAGCAGCTGTTCACCCTCGTGAAGACGGCGTTCGGCCAACGTCGCAAGATGTTGCGCAAGTCGCTGAGCGGCGTGGTCGATGCCGAGCAGTTCGAAGCAGCCGACGTCGCCGGCACCGCACGACCCGAGGAACTCGACGTGGATGCGTGGGTCCGCCTCTCCGGAGTAGTGCATGGCTGAGCCCGGCACAAACGTGTCGCTGCGAGCTCACGCAAAACTCACACTGACGCTGAAGATGACCGGCCTCCGCGACGACGGCTTCCACGTCATCGACGCCGAGATGGTCAGTCTCGACCTGCACGACGTCCTCACGTTCGACCCCACGCGGTGGGGACTCTCGGCAACCGGACCGTTCTCCGACGGCGTCCCGACCGATGGCTCCAACCTGGTCGCCCGCGCGCTCGAACTCGGCAACGGTGCTGCGCACGTCACGATCGACAAGCACATTCCGCACGGCGGCGGACTCGGCGGCGGGTCGACCGACGCGGCAACTGCGCTTCGCTGGGCGGGTTATCCCGTGGATTCCGACTCGCTCGCACGCGCCGCCGAGCTCGGGGCCGACATCAGTTTCTGCTTGATCGGCGGTCGCGCTCGGGTGACCGGCATCGGCGAGCTGATCGCACCGCTCCCCCACGTCGACCGATTGGTGACGCTCGTCATCCCACCGCTCGCTGTCAGCACTCCCGCTGCGTACCGGGCATGGGACGACCTCGGTGGTCCGACCGTCGACGGGCCGAACGACCTCGAGCCGGCGGCCATCGCCGTCGAGCCGGGCTTGGCTTGGTGGCGCGACGCCATCGGCGAGCGAACCGGCGCTGCGCCAACCCTCGCGGGGAGCGGCGCCACCTGGTTCACCGAGGGTGAACACAGCGACGCCCTCGCCGACTTGGT
>CAXMZV010000855.1:0-1610 GCA_964199985.1 Candidatus Ilumatobacter isfjordensis
CAAGGATGACCTCGAGCATGGCCAACGCGCTGCCGACCTCGAGACGGTAGAAGTCGCCATCATTCCATTCACTGCCGGCAACGCCGGCGAGGGGATCGGCACACGCGAGCTCGGTCGGTGACACGATCGTGGCGACCTCGCATGAGGTTCCATCGGTGAGGTTGAACAGTCGGCTGCCTTGCGCCGACGCCGAGAAATTCGCGCCGCTAGCCACGAGCGCTGTCGTACTGGTTGCTCCAGTGTGCGTACCGAACAGATTCGGCACGGGGTTGAAGTTGGCAAACAATTCGTCGAAGTCGAGGCCAGGGGTGATCGTCGGTGCTCCGACGAGAACCGGATCCCATGTGACTCCGACGCCGGCGGTGCCGATCGCCGCTCCGTTCAGTTCGGCGGTGATGTCGAAGTCGCCGGTGAACTTGAGGTTGAGTGGGCTTGCGGTCGTGCGCGCCGGAAGGTCGAACAGCAACTCGCGGAGCGGAATCGCATTCGGCACCGGGACCCCGCCAACGGTCATCGGGCCTGCTGCGTCGAGGTCGACTGCGAAGACGGGTTCGCTCGTGTTGCTGCGCTCGAGATCGAACTGCGGAACCGTCGCGGTGATCTCCAAGTATCCGAGCTGGCCGGCGAGTGTCGGCGCATCGACGGCGAACGACGCGTCGCCGATCGCGAACTCCGGTGTTGCCGGGTCGACCTCGACGAAGAACAGGTTGAGTGCGTCGTCACAGTCAGCCAGGACGGTGATGCTCGGGTCCGGGCATCCTCCGCCGAAGCGTTCCACGGTGCCCCACTCGTCGGGCGGTAGGAGGAACACACCAGCAGTGATGTCGAGCGAGACCGGGCCGGCGTCGGCAGTGACCGAACCGCTGGTCGTCTGCAGGCCGGCGACGCCGGTTTCGGACTCGAGTTGACTACCGACGTTGATCGGCAACGAAACCGAGTCGGGATCGACCGACATCGCGAGGTCCACCGTGAGGGCGTGTGTCGCAGCGTCGTACGAGAACAGGTCCAACGCACTGGCGTCGAAGTCGCCCAGCGCCGCGAGTGCCGCGGCCAACCCCTGCACGGACTGAGGAGGCTGAGCGCTCGTGCGCGCTTCGGTCCGGTCGACGGTGCCGTCGTTGTCGTCATCGAATTCTGCCGTGTACGCCACGGTGACGTCGAAGTCACCCGCCGACGTCATCTGGAACTCGGCGTTCACCGTCGGTGTGAGCTGCACCGTGCCGTCGGCCGACGCACCGGAGGTGTTGGCGACCACGGTCGCGTTCGCAGGGGTCGCCCAGGTGACACTGCCGGGCTGCGCGCCCGTTGTCACGACGGCACGGCAGTAGACGAGTTGTCCGACCTCGAGATCCTCGATCGGACCTGCCGGGGCGGCATTGCCGGCACCTTCGGATCCGCAGATCACGCCGAGTGCGTCGACGACATCAAGGATCGGTCGCGATGCCTGTGCGACTCGACGGATCGACCCGGAGATGAACGGAAGATCGAGATCACCGATTGCTTGGGCGCCGCCGAGGCCCGCCGCGGCCTGCCCGATTCCGGCGATGATGGCGGCCGGGGTGATCAACGAGAAGTCGGCGAGGTCACCGAGGTTCGGCAGCGTGAAGCTG
>CAXMZV010000856.1:0-1606 GCA_964199985.1 Candidatus Ilumatobacter isfjordensis
CGTCAGGACCAATCCGACGGCTTCGACAACTTGGATGGTCCGTGTTTCGAGCGGGCGCGATCGACAGATGAGCCAAACGCATGCGACCGGAACCCAGGCTGCCGCATGTGCCCAAAACGAAGGATGCTCCAGCTCTCCTCGTAGATAGCCGAACGCCAGGCCCAAAATGACGCGGCTGACCAAGGACAAGAGCAGGATCACCGCGACGGCAAAGCCAAATGCGGCCACGCGCTGCTGCAGGAACTCCCGGCTGTCGGTGTTTTGGCCTACTCCGGTAGTCACGCAACCTCGGCCCTATAGTGCGTCGAGCGAGCGATTTCGCCAAGAGATTATCGAGCGGGCTCGGTCAGTTGCAGTCGCCCGGGCCGTCTTCTCGACTGCCGATGTCAGGGCCACTTCCATTAAAGTCGCCAGCGGCATCGCCGTTGAGATCGTAAGCGAGCAGATCGTCTCCGCCGTCGATCAGCGTCGAAGCCGCCCCAAGACAGTAGAGGTCTTGGTCGCCGGGCGTGGTGCTCGTATAGAGCGGGTCGACGCTGTACTCCCAGAACGACCCAGCGGGAAGACAGGCGCAGGCAAGGCACTCGCTACTGCAGAAGGAGCCGCCGCCGGTGTTCTCGAAATCGTTGTTGCCGTAAGCGGGTCCCGAGGACAAAGGAGCCGTGCAGGATGAGCTCGTATCGAAAAGATCCGATTGGGGGTCGGGGGCTTTTTCGACGTTGATTCCGAAGTCCCCGTTTCTAGTGACGTTGTTGTTTCGCACGCAAACATCCCTGGAGTCATCGCCATAGAACTCGAGGCCAGAGCCGCCGTTGTCGGCGATCGTGTTGTGATCGATGATCGGAGCCGTCGCCTTGCGAATTTGCACACCGTCCATGGTGTTGAGCGCCACGGTGTTCCCGGCGACGACTGAACCGATCGAATCCCTGATGATGATGGCCCCTTTTTCACTGCCCTGTGGCTCGGTTCCGCCGGTGATGATGTTGTTCAACAGCTGGGCGCGATCGCCACCGTCGACAAAGATCCCGCGCCGCTCGAACCCCAGGAACACACAGTTCTGTACGATGTTGTCGTCGCCTTTGATCTCGACGAGGTCCCGAGCATTCAGCTCGTTCACGATGCGCACGCCATCGATCACGTTGTTGTGGCTATCGAGCTTGAAGACCAACCGGTCGCCACCCGAGTTGACGCGAACAGTGGCGCCCGCGACCTGCCGAATGGTGACCCCAGCATTGTCGGTGATTCCTGGGGGGTCGCTAGTTACGGTGAAGTCGTTCAGCACGATGTAGTCGTGCCCCGGGTTGGCGTTGGCCGCGTCGATTGCGGCTTCGTACTCGATCTCGTCGTTCGCCGCGAGACACTCGGACCCACCGTCGGCCGGGTCACTCCCGCAGAAGCTTTCGAAGCAGTCGACGTGGGAATCGCTGTCGGTATTCGTCACGCAATCCAGGTCGCACGACGGAACCATGTCATCGCAATCGGTGTCGATGCAGTAGCCGTCGTTGTCGACATCGGTGCAAACCGACGCGCATAGCGGCTTGTCGTCGTCGCAGTCGCTCAGTGCACAGACGCCGTCACTGTCGGAATCGGTGCCGTCGTTGGACGG
>CAXMZV010000857.1:0-1604 GCA_964199985.1 Candidatus Ilumatobacter isfjordensis
TCCGATCTTGATGGAATTGATCCGCACCGAGATGAAGAGGCGCTGCACCTCGGCAATCGTCGTCACGCACGACGAGCGAATCACGCAGTACTGCGACCGCAGCGTGCACATCATCGACGGTCGTCTCGCGGCCTGACCTACGGTGATCAACGCCGTGCGCGTCGACTCGCTCCGTCACCGCGGGCAACGATGAACGGTCGCATCATGCAGTTTCGAAGCGACAGACAGACTGCTCGGCCATCGAATAGCCTCTCCGACATGACGGCGCGCAGGACTGTGGAACGACGGCGGTTCAAGACGGCGCTCCGAGCCAGTGCCGCGCTGGCGATCTTCGCGTCGTTGATCACCCTCGCCGCATCCACCGACAACGTTCGGGTTGCTGACGCTGCGGTCGGCGGCCAAGCCTCGCGTTACGTCGCGATCTCCCCGCTGCGAGTGCTCGACACCCGGGACCCTGGGTTCACCATCATGCGCAACGGCGACACCCTCTCGGTCAACCCGCTCACGCCCGGGGTCCTCTCGGCCTCGGGGGCCAACCCGCTCGATGTCGAGGCGGTCGCCGTCAACCTCACCATCACTGGGCCCGTCACCGACGGCTGGCTCCGGTCGTTCCCCACTGCGCTCACGACCCCTGACCAAGTGGCCACGTCTGCGATCAACAACCAGTTCGCCAACGAGGACATCGCCAACCTCTCCATCGTGCCGGTCGGAGCCAACGGCCGCATCTCGATCCAAACACTGCGCAGCACACACGTCGTCGTCGATGTTCAGGGCGTCTTCACTCGCGCCACATCGAGCCGAGGCGGGCGGTTCGTTCCGCTCGACGTCCCGACCCGCGTCACCGACACACGGGTCACGCAGCAACCGCTCGCCGCCAAGACCTCCCGCGTGATCGACCTCACCACCGTCGGCATCCCACCGTCGGCATCGGCAGCGCTCATCAACCTGATCGCCACGAACACCAAGGGGATCGGCGGGTACCTCACCTCGTACCCCGGTGGCACCCCGCCATTCGTCTCCAACATGAACTACCCGGGCGGCAACCACACCGTTGCCGGAAGCGCCATCACTCGCCTCGACAACGGCAAGCTGACGGTCTACGCGTCTGGGGCCACTGACCTCGTCGTCGACGTGATCGGCTACATGACCGGCGAGTCGGCCCCGAACTCGACGTCGGGCCTTTTCGTGGCCATTCCGCCCGAGCGCCACTACGACAGTCGCGCCACCGAGCCACCCTTCGGCACATCGCCGCTGACGGCCGGCACGTCGCGCACGTTGCAGATCGCCGGAAGGCTGACCGTCCCAGCCACGGGCGTGTTGGGAGTCGCAACGAACCTCACGATGACGAACACAGACGGGATCGGCTACCTCGTGATGTACCCGAAGAATCCGATGCCGCTGGAGTACTCAACCGTGAACTCGGTGTTCCAGAATCACTCGATCGCCAACCATGCCATCGCCAAGCTCGGCAACGGCAAGCTCTCGGTCTACTCCAACGGCAAATCCGACTTCATCGTCGACATCTCGGGCTATTTCCTCGACGGAACCACCACACCGCCCACCACACCGGAACGAGACCCGACCGATCCGACGCCGATGCCTGA
>CAXMZV010000858.1:0-1598 GCA_964199985.1 Candidatus Ilumatobacter isfjordensis
GTCGGCGAGCAACGCGTAGTTGGTAGTGCGTTGTTCGCCGATGGTCGACCAGGTGTCGGTGGAAAGGTTCTTGCCGCACGCCGAACCTGCGCCGTGTGCCGGGTAGACCCGCGTCGAGTCAGGCAAGGTCAGGATCTGTTCGTGGAGGCTGTCGTACAGGCTCGCTGCAAGCTCCTCTTTCGTGAAACCGATCGAGGAGAGCAGGTCGGGGCGCCCAACGTCACCGATGAACAGTGTGTCGCCGGTGAGCACGCCGTACGGAGCGTCATCGTCAGAATTCTCCCAGACGACGATGCTGATGGATTCGGGCGTGTGGCCAGGTGTGTGCCGGATCTCGAGGGCGACGTCGCCAAGTGAGATGCGTTCGCCGTCGGCGAGCTTGCGCGATGGGAACTCGGTTTCAGCAACTGATGAGAAGCCGATGTCGGCGCCTGTGGCCTTCGCGAGTTCGAGGTGGCCTGACAGAAAGTCGGCGTGGAAGTGGGTCTCGATGACGAGTTCGATCGTCAACCCCGCTGCTGCCGCATCGTGCACGTATTCGTTGATGTCGCGCCGCGGGTCGACGACGACGGCTCGGCCGGTCGTTTCGTCGCCGATGAGGTAGGACGCCTGAGAGAGGCAGTCGAGGTAGTACTGGGTGAACTTCATGGTCGAGTCCTTTCAGAGAATCTAACGATCATTTGTACGGACATTATACCCCTTGGGGTATGAGATGTCAACCTGTTGGGCGGTACGCGATGGTTCGTGACCGTCATGTCACGCTGCCTTGCGAAGCTCGTCGATGACGCCGGCGATATCGCAGTCGTCGGACTGGTTGTACGGCAGTTTGGACAGCACGTTGCCCATGGCACAGGTGTTGGTCGCCGCCGAGAACGAAAGTCCGAACCCAACGCCGCCAGCAAGCCACTTCGCCTTCGGCGCCACGACGCTGACGATGATTGCGAGGAACGCCATCGTCCCTGCAACGAACCGGACTTGGCGGTCGAGCGCCCACTTGTCCGTGGAGGCGCGCACGACATCACCGCCGGATGCCTCCCAAGCGTCCATGCCGCCGTCGAGGAGGTGGAGGCGCTGCTTACCTGCGGTGGTGAGCTTGGCATGTGCTTGGCTGGCTCGCGCGCCGGACTTGCAGACGAGCACGACGGGATGCTCGACATCGGCGAGGTCATGGGCGTGCTCTCCCAGTGTGTCGAGTGGAACATTGAACGAGCCGGGGATGTGCACGCCGTCGAACTCGCCGCCGGTGCGCACGTCGAGCACCCGGATCAGGGGATCTTCGTGCATCAGCTGACGGAGTTGTGCGGTGCTGATGGTGTCGGTGTCGGGAAGTGTCGTGGTGTTCATGATGTCTCCATTTCGTGGGGGGTGGGTGGTGAGAGGTGTGAGGAAGCGAGTGGTTGGCCGGGGGTCGAGATGGTGCGGAGCGTCGCTCGGTTGAGGTCGTAGAGCGCACCTGTTCGCTTCCAATTCACGAGAGTAAATGTACGTACAACTGTTGTGGAATCCAACATACCCCTACGGGTATGCTGAGAACATGCAGTTCCCCAAGGAAGTCAATGCCGATGTCGTCAAGCGACTGCGCCGTTTGGAAGGCCAGA
>CAXMZV010000859.1:0-1593 GCA_964199985.1 Candidatus Ilumatobacter isfjordensis
TCCCCTGGGTGTCGTCGGATCGGCTCGTAAGGTCAGGGTTGGTGCACGTCATCTCGAAGTCGAATCTGGAGGTGCGTGGCCGTGGTTTTTGAGGACGGGGCGTTGGCGGCGGCGGCGCTGTTGGTCAGGCGGGTGTCAGATGCTGAGGTCGTGGTTCGGTGGTCCACGCAGCGAACGCTGACAGGTACGTCCCGTCGTTCGCGAGCGCGGTGACGCTGGTCTGTGTCACCCAGAGGGCACAGATGTGGATCCAGTCGTCAAGCCCGACGAAATGCGGTTCGATGGCGTCGTTGGAGCGACACAGTCTGCCTTGGCCCAAGTCGATGGTCCAGCGACCGTCGCGTGTGGTGAGTTGGACATAGCCGGCACCGAGAACGGCGACAGGTCCGCCGTCGCTGGTGACGCAGGTCGTGGCGACGGAGGTCGGCGGTCGGCGTGCGATGAGTTCGTCACTTGCCGTGTCGGGATCGAGATCGATCATGACCGTGGAGCCGCACGCCACCGCTGATGCGGCGGCGATGACCAGGACCTTCGTCATTTCAAGATCGAGGTGGGTCGGGGCACAGATGACGAGATGTTCGTCGAACATCGAGACCATCACGGTCGGATCGATAATGGTCTCGGTGGGGGCCGAATCCTTGCTGTGGCGGGACTGCATGATTGACACCTCCTCAGGTCTCTTGAGCTTGCCGTCTCAGAATGACGACATCGTGACGGACATGTTCCAAATCCGCGCGTTCGACAACGGCGCTGAAATTGGCATTCAGACTGTCATTCGCATCCCGAACCGAAACGACATGACGGCTCGATGGCCAACTGGTGGCGCGTTAGGCGAGATCCACCTGGACCGGGATCGAGCGGGCAAGGGTGTGTCCGACCGGTGAGGTCCCTGTGACGAGCTGATGGAGTTCCTCGATGGTTTCGGAGGGGGCGTCGGCGTCGAGGGTGACCTTGGCGCGGATGGCTTGGTAGCCGGCGTTGCCGGCTGGGTTGAGGCCCAAGAACGTGTGGAGGTCGAGGTCGCCTTCGAGTTCGATCCGCAGGTCGTTGATTTCCACGCCCGCTGCGGTGGCGTTGGCGGCGTAGCCGACGGCGAGGCAGTTGCCGAGCGCGGCCAGGAGCTGCTCGACTGGGTTGGGAGCGGTGTCGGTTCCGCCGAGGGCTGCTGGCTCGTCGGAGCCGATCGGCGCGAAGTCTCGGATCGATGCGGTTGAGCGGAATCCTTGCTCCCAGGTGACCGCTGCTTTCCAGGTCGTGGATGCGATCTCGGGGGTTTCTTGGATCTTTGCGGCCAGTCCGGCGACCGCTTCGATGTTGACGGCGTTGACGGCTGGGCTGGTTTCGGTGGTGCTCATGGGTCATTCCTTTGGAAAGGCGATAAAGTTGATCGGGTTAGTCGGGAATATAGCGGGGGAAGTCCTCTGTAGCAATCGCGCAGGCAAAATGACCGCCTATCGTGTTCGCCGACAGCGGGCGATGGCCGCCAGGATGGTGCACTGAGGGCCTGGTCGGCCAGATTCCCAGATGCGGGTCCGTCGACCATGCCGTACGCTCGCTCTCCCTGGTCTTTCCCCCGTGATCCATGCCGCTCGC
>CAXMZV010000860.1:0-1587 GCA_964199985.1 Candidatus Ilumatobacter isfjordensis
ACAGTCCCCGAGACCACATTCCCGGAGACCACGGTCCCCGAAGCCGCGGGCGAGCCCAGCAGCGACACGGCAGCCCCGGCAGAACCCGAAGAGACCGTCGCTGCAGCGGAAGGCTTCGACGGCGTGTGGACACCGACCACTGCGTCAGAATTCGGCTATCGCGTCGATGAAGTTCTTGGCGGCGTCAACGTCACCGCTGTCGGCCGGAGCAACGAGATCGAAGGTTCACTCACCATCGAGGGAACGACCGCATCCGTCGACGCCACGGTCGTGGTCGAGAACATCGTGAGCGACGACACTCGTCGCGACAACCAGTTCCAGGGTCGCATCATGGATGTTGCGAACTTCCCGACCGCCAACTTCCGGACGACCGAACCGATCGACTTCGGAGCCATTCCGGCCGACGGCGAGCAGGTCACAGCAACGGCCGTCGGCGAACTCACGCTCAAGGGCGTGACCCAGCCGGTCACGGTCGAAGTCACGGCGCAGGCCACCGGCACCAGCGTCGGCGTCCTCGGCAACATCCCGATCACGTTCACCGACTACGGCATCGACAACCCGTCCAACCCGGGCGTGAGTCTGGAAGACGAAGGCATCGTCGAGTTCATCCTCGTGTTCGAACGCGGCTGAGGTGAGCGAGACCATCGTCTAGGTTCCCGGAGATGAGCACCGCAGCCGATGTCGCCTCGCACTATTCGAATGGCGGCCTGCTGACAGCAATCGAATCCGGGCTCGCAGCGATGGGCAAGACGTTGTCGTCGGCGTCGATTGCCGACCTCGCACCTGTCGATGAGTTTCACATCGGCGGACGTGTTGCAACCGTTGACATCTGCGAGCAGCTCGAGGTCCAGCCTGGATCGGCCGTGCTCGACGTTGGTTGTGGAATCGGCGGAACGGCCCGGTTCATCAGCAGCACTTTCGGGTGCGAGGTGACCGGCATCGATCTGACCGCCGAATACGTCGAGGTCGCACGTTCGATCTCGGAGGCAACCGACATGGCCGACCAGTTGAGGTTCGAGACCTGCGACGCAGTCGACATGCCATTCGTCGATTCGGCGTTCGACATGGCAACGCAGCTCCACGTCGGCATGAACATCGCCGACAAGGCCGCACTGTTCACAGAGGTGCACCGCGTCGTGCGGCCAGGTGGTCGATTCGGCGTCTATGACATCATGCGGCTCACCGATGATGGTCACGCGTTTCCCGTCCCGTGGGCAAGCGACGCGACCATGAGCTTCGTCGCCTCATTGAGCGAGTACGAAGCAGCACTTACGTCCGCAGGCTTCCGCATCCTTGCATCCAGAGAACGAGGTCAGTTCGCCAAGGAGTTCTTCGCTGCGGTGCGACAAAGAGCGGCGCGGGCCGATGGGCCGGCACCCATCGGTCTGCACCTCATCCTGGGCGCCGACGCACCCACCAAGATCGCCAACATGGTTGCGGCTGTCGCGGCAGGGACGCTGGCTCCGACCGAGATCCTTTGCGAACGATTGGCGTGACTGCGCCTCGCATCAACGCAGATCCGAGCGCGAGACTCCGGCAATGGAATTCCTGGATCCGCGCGGAGTGCCGAGTCGAGCAATCGAGCCG
>CAXMZV010000861.1:0-1584 GCA_964199985.1 Candidatus Ilumatobacter isfjordensis
GCTGACGCCAGCGATGTGGTGCGCGGCATTGGGTGGGGCGTCTCGATCAAGAACCTCATGTATTCCGAGGCGTTCGACGACTACGCCACGGCCCGGTGTCGCCTGGTCGACGGACCAGGCGGTGTCGAGGTGCACTTGAAGTTTGCCACTGCAGAGGTGGGGCAGGGGTTTGTCACACTGGCCCCGCAGATCGCTCGCAGCGTCCTCGGCATCGACAACGTGCAACTCGACCAGATCGACACACAGGTCGGTTCTGCGGGCTCCACGTCAGCTTCACGCCAAACGTGGATGAGTGGTGGCGCCGTGAACCTTGCCTGCGAGACCGTGCGCGACCTCGTCGTCGCGCACGTGGCCGACGCCCATGGCTGGAGTGCCTCAAATCTTTTCATCGATGGCACCGACATCGTTGACCCGGCGAGCGGTTCGCGGCTCGACGCTGCTACAGCGTGTGCCGGGCTCGACTTCGACGAGACGGTCGAATACCGCCATCCGCCGACCACCGAGATCGACGAGAACGGCCAGGGCAACCCGCACACCGCATTTGCCTTCGTGGCGCACCGGGCCGTCGTCGACGTCGACCCCGAACTCGGTCTCGTCAAGGTCGTGCAGATTGCCACTGCCCAAGACGTCGGACGGGCCCTCAATCCGCTGTCGGTCATCGGGCAGATTGAGGGCGGCATCGCCCAGGGTCTCGGCTTGGCGGTGATGGAGGAGATCATTCAGGTCGACGGCGTCATCCGCAACGGCAACTTCACCGACTACCTCCTGCCGACCTTCCTCGATATGCCGCCGGTGTTGGCGACGATGATTGAGCAACCCGATCCGCTCGCACCACTCGGCGCAAAGGGTGTGGGTGAGCCGCCCTGCATCTCGTCCACACCTGCGGTGGTCGCCGCGATTCGCGATGCCCTGGCTCAAGCAGGCGTCGACGCGCCACTCGACCGGGTACCGGTACGCCCCACCGACATCTGCCTCTGATCGCAACGCTGTCGGTTGCGGGGACTTATCAAACGGCGCGCAATTTGTGCCGATGACACCACGATGGCAGACAGCATGCTGCTCGGATTCTGGGCCGACCCGGGCCGGATTGGCCGACCCGGGCCGGATTGGCCTTGGTCGGGCGCCGAACCTGCAGGAAATGGAGTGTGGGGCCCGCCTGCGGTGTAGCTTCGAGTCGATGTCTGAAGCGCGCGAAATTATGACCTGGGACATGCTGGGTGAGGCCACACGATCGCTGTCACAGATGGTGGCCGACGACGGGTACGAGCCCGACATGATCCTCGGGATCGCCCGCGGCGGTCTGTTGCCAGCCGGCGCGATCGGGTACGCCCTGTCGATCAAGAACGTGTACACGATGAACGTCGAGTTCTACACCGGCGTCGATGAACGCCTCGACGTTCCACGGATTCTTCCCCCGGCACCCGATTTCATCGACCTGTCGCACGGCAAGATCCTCGTCGTCGATGATGTTGCCGACACCGGCCACACGCTCAAGTCGGTTGAGGAATTCTGTGAGGGCAAGGTCGGCGAGGTACGCACGGCGTGCATCTACGAGAAGTCCCATTCGGTCGTGAAATGTGACTA
>CAXMZV010000862.1:0-1583 GCA_964199985.1 Candidatus Ilumatobacter isfjordensis
GTGACCCGTTTGAGCAGACGGCAGTGTCGATCACTTCGACGGGGGCGAGCCGTGGCACCGCTGACGTAGTCGACCGACCGGTGGCGGCGACCACATGAATGCCTGCCGCCACGGCCGCTTGTACCGCTGCAATCGTGCGCGGAGTGAGATGGTGATCCGGTCCGAAGAGCGTGCCGTCGAGGTCGCTCGTAATGAGTCGGACGGGTCGTTCCCGGATCAATGAATCGTCCGGAAGCCGTACCATGCCAACACGACCATACCGATGCCGACGACGAGCTGGACCAGCGCTTTCTCGCGTCGGACGAACCACACCACGACGCCGATCACGAGCAAGGTGATGAAGACCTGAGCGACAACGCCCGCATCGGTCTGTGGCGACCACAGGTCGCCGATGGCCGAAGCGGGCACGGTGCTCAACTCGTGCCGCGCTTGAAGCGTTTGGCCACACGACCACGCATCATCGCCCACCACTCACGCGGCAGGCTTCGGAACGTCGCCGTGGCGAACTCATCGGCAATGAACCCGATGGCCTGGGAGTAGGCGGGATAGGGGTGCACGGTGCCGAACAGCTTGCGCAGTCCGATGCCGTTGTCGACCATGATCGTGAACATGCCGATCATCTCGGCCGCGTCTGGCGCGACAATCGCGGCGCGCAGAATCTTCCCGGTGAAGCGTTCCGCGTCAACGGCCACGAAGCCGTGCTCGACGTCATCGGTGAGCCCGCGGTCGATGTCCTTCAACTGCTTGACCAGGCGAATCCGGCCGGCCTCAGGCAGCGCATCCAGTTCAGCCATGCTGAGGCCGACGGACGCGATCTGGGGCCGGCAGTAGACGGCGCCGGGCAGCGCCCGCGGGGCGCCGACCTTGGGCAGCGGGAGGGCGATCGCTCGAATCGTGCGACGAGCAATCGAGTTCGCCCCGTGCGTGGTTGCAGTGTTACCGGTGACGTCGCCCACGGCGTAGATGCCGTCGACTGCGGTGCGACCCCAGTCATCGGCCACGATGCCGCGCCGGGTGACCTCGACGCCTGCCTCTTCGAGTCCCAAGTCGGCGAGGAACGGACGACGGCCGATGCCGATCAATACCTTGTCGACACGTGCGATCACCTCACCGTTGGTGAGATGGACGGTCTGCGCAGTCTCATCGAAGCGTTCGATCGACGTCGAGGTGTGGACATGGGCACCGCGGTCTCGAAGTGCTGCCTCGACGGTGGATGACACCAAGGGGTCCTCCATGCCGATCAGTCGTTCTGCGAGTTCGACGATGTGGACCACACTCCCGAGGTCGAGAAAGGCCGTGGCCATTTCGAGCGAGATGACTCCGCCGCCGACCAGCACGATGGTGTCGGGGATGTTCTCCAGCTCGAAGATGTTCTCGTTCGTGAGCATGCGCTCGGGGCCGAGCCCATCGACCGGGATCTCGATCGGTTTCGAACCGGAGCTCACGATCACGTTCTCGGCGCGAACTTCGACGTCACCGTCGGGTCCGCTGACACGAACGACGTGGTCGCCGCCCGCTGACTTCGTGAGTTGCGCCCAGCCGCGCACGAAATGAATGTGCTCGTGCTCCTCCATCTCAACGTC
>CAXMZV010000863.1:0-1581 GCA_964199985.1 Candidatus Ilumatobacter isfjordensis
CCCATCCGCCGAGCACACCGGCGATGTCACGTGCCGTTCCGGTGGCATCGGTGAATCGTATGCGGTAGATCGTGAAGCTGGGGGAGTCGTCGAAGTCCACCACTCCCGCGTCGATCCACTCGCGGAGCAGCTTGCCGGCACGTGCATACCGGTCGGGTCCAGCTGCTTCGCGCGGCACGTCCACGTGCGTGATGTTGAACGTGCTGCGAGCGTTGAGTGCGTCGACGTCGGTCTCGGACAGCACGTCGTACGGCGGGGCGATCAGGTCGTCGATGGTGCGATCGCAGTAGCGGAGAGCGGGAAACGGAGTGAAGCGTGGCACCGCTCCAGCATGCCAGCCTCGCGCTCCGTCGAGTGCAACGATCTCCGGGTGATGAACAACAGCCTGGATTCTGTACGCACGGTGCTCTGTGACCTCGATGGAGTGGTGTGGCTCGCTCACGAGCCCCTTGCAGGAGCGTCCGATGCGGTTGCACGACTCCGAGCATCTGGTCGTCGGGTTGTCTTCGTCACCAACAACTCGGCTGCACGCCTTGAGGAACATGTTGCAGCACTTGTTCGCGTCGGCATACCGGCCGATGGTGACGTCGTCAGTTCGTCCACCGCAGCTGCCTCCTTGATCGAACCGGGTCAACGAGTCCTCGTCTCCGGTGGCCCGGGCGTGGTGCAAGCAGTGGAAGAGCGTGGGGCCGTCGCTGTGCTCAACGACGGAACCGTTGAGACAGCCCGCTTCGATGCGGTAATGGTCGGGCTCCACCGGGACTTCGACTACGCGCGGCTGGCAGCAGCGGCAGCTGCACTGCACGGCGGGGCGCGATTGATTGGCACCAACTCGGACTCGACGTACCCGACGCCGCGCGGACTCGAACCCGGTGGCGGTTCGATTGTTGCGGCCGTCGCAGCCGCTGGTGAGCAGGTGCCGACCTTTGCAGGCAAGCCGCATCAGCCGATGGCGGTGGCAATTGCTGCCCTGCTCGGTGACGACTTCGATGCGGCAACCACCGTGATGGTCGGCGACCGACCCGAAACCGACGGCCTGATGGCCCAACGCCTCGGCTGTGCATTCGCGCTTGTCCGGACCGGCGTGACGCAACCAGGAGAGCCCGTCGACGTCGACCTGCCGATTGCTGCTGACCTCGCCGACCTCGCTGCAGTCGCCGCCGCCATCCTGAACTGACAGCCGCCGACGCTTCATGTGAGGACAAGCTCCGTCGGAAGGACCTTGTGCTCACACGAAGCGCAGGCCGGGGGAGCGATCGGCGCGGCCAGTACAATGGACGCATGGCTACTTCACCGATTCAGAAACTCATCGACGCCGGGATTCAATTTTCCGACGTGTCCAGGAAGCAAGCAGAGAAGATCGTCTCGCAATTGGTCAAGGCCGGCGACGTCCAGAAGAGCGATGCCGAAAAGGTCGTCTCGCAGCTCGTCGAGCGCGGCAAGGAAACGTCGGAGAAGGTTGCCGAAGTCGTTCAGCGCGAAGTCGCCAAGCAGGTCGGCTGGGTGTCCGAGCGATTCGACGAACTCGAAGACCGGTTCGAAGACATCTCGGAGCGGCTGGGCGAAAAGAGCCCCGCCAAG
>CAXMZV010000864.1:0-1578 GCA_964199985.1 Candidatus Ilumatobacter isfjordensis
GGTATCTGAGTATTCGTCGGCGTACTTCGACGCCTCATCACTCGCGTATCTGGAGCGCCAGATCCCAACCGCCCACGCACCATCCACGAAAAGCGCACGCACGATCTTTCGGCTCGTCACGGCCGATCAGCGCTGCACGGCGGCCTCACGCGGTGCTCCATATTGGCGGTGCCGCGACCTTCTCAAACCCGCGCGCTATCCGGCAGCAGATCGATGCTTCTTCGGTGATTGCCGAGACGGGTGGCTTGCATCGGATGCGTCCGATAGTCGCTTCGTCGGCGAGGAATCAGCTGATCTCGATGGTCGAGCGCGTGGCCAACTCAGCGACGAACGTCTCGATCGGTGAGTCTGATCGTTCGGCGCAGTCTCGGACGATGGCAACCGCTGCGAACAGCGCGTACTGCCAGTACTGCTCGATCCAGTAGGTCACCTCGTCGAGCAGGTCGGGTTCGAGGCCACCCTGAACGGCAAACGGAGTGAGCAGGGCGTACTGGATTCGACGGTGCTCCTTGCCTCGGAACTCGACCTCAGGCAGGTGCTTCGAGAGCAAGTCTCGGTAGACGAGCGCGTCGGCGCGTGTCGTCCCCGCGAAGTCGAGGGCATCGGCGGCGAGTTCCATGAAGACTTCGCCGGGAAACGTGTTGTGGCGCACGTGCAGATCGGCGATCGCGGACGAGAGCTGGTTGGCATCGTCACCTCGGGCGAGACCAACCAGAAATCGCTGCAACGCCTCGATGCGATCCTCGTCGGTGGGGCGTTTCATGCCGACAACACTAGGCATTTTCGACCAGCCAATTCTCACAGGCCGACGCCGACGCACATTCTCGAGCACTCCGCCGAGCGCGGACGTGCCGATCTTTCGCTCTCCGTGGGCTGTGGCCTGGACGCTGATATGCGCTGCTCGCTGGCCAGATTGTACTTCGCCTCGCCGGTTCTGAGGCATCGACCTTCGCGTCTCCTGGTCGCTGCTCCGCTGCCGGGCGGAATGCATCGTGGCACACTCAGATCATGCTGATCTCTCGACCAGCGGCGCCCGAGGATGTTGACTTCATGTGGTCAATGCTGTTCTACGCCTCTCGTGCCAACGAACGGCCCGAGGCGTCCGTCGCGTCCATTCGACTCGACCCAGGGCTTGATCGCTATCTGCGCGATTGGGGTCGTGAGGGCGATCTCGGATTGATTGCGACAGAGTTCGAGAAGCCGGTTGGAGCGGCCTGGCTACGGCTCTTCGGCCCTGATGAGTCGCACCTCGTCATCTACGTGGCGCCCGAGGTGCCGGAGTTGGCCATCGCCGTCGACCCGAATCGAACGGGCCAAGGGATCGGATCGTTTCTCCTCGAACGTCTGCTGATCAGAGCCGATCGCGACGGAGTTCCTGCCATTGTTCTGTCGGCACGAGAGGACAATCCGGCGGTGCAGTTGTACAGACGGTTCGGGTTCGTCGAAACGGAGCGCATCGGCAACAGTGTCGGTACATCCTCACTCAAGATGGTTCGGGAACGAACGCGATAGAGGATTGGCAGTAGAGCCTTCGGCGTCCAACGCCACGTCGCGCATTCTGGAGCGCATTGCCGCTCC
>CAXMZV010000865.1:0-1576 GCA_964199985.1 Candidatus Ilumatobacter isfjordensis
GCGGCGAGGTTCGTGCCGAACAGTGCAGCCACGAGCGCCATGCTCCAGTGGGCACGTACCGGTATGCCGAAGTACCGACCCAAGTTCAATGATCCGGGTGATCTCATGATGTGTTCAACCGTACGCCCGTTCCCCCTATTCCGCCCGTCACCCAAGCAGACCCACTCAGACCTCCCCTCCCAGATCACCCCGAAAAATGCGGCGTGGTCGTCGCTGAGCGAACATTTTCCTGCAGATTTGGGGTTTGGTGGCGTTCGTTGGGCTCGTTCGACGCGTCAGGAACGGTGGGCGAGGACGACGGTGGCGCAGTTGCGGCCACTGGCGCCCCACACGCCGGCACCGGGGAAGGTCGCGGCACCGGTGAGGTACAGGCCATCGACTGCTGTCTCGTACTTCGTCAGCTCCGGATTGGGGTTGCGGAAAGCGGCGAGCGGGCCACCAGCGAAGCTGGTTGCGTGCCCGGCCGGCAGGTGGAACGCCGATTCGTAGATCGCTGGCGTCATCGCCCGCCAGTTGACGATCGAATCGAGGAATCCGGGCTCGCACAACTCGGCAAATGCCTCGAGCCAGCGTCGAGGTTCGGCACCCTGACGATTCGGATCAGCCCAGCCGGCACCATCGGCGCCGCTGAAGCCGTACGGCGTGAACAATGCTTCGAGGCTGAACACGTGGCGACCTTCAGGAGCCATTGTCGAATCGAGCAGCGTCGGCACGTTGACGAGCATCCCGGGTCGGTCAAGGATCTCGCCGCGCTGCATCAGGTGGTAGCCGCGGTCGATGTCCGTCAGTGATGGTGCAATCACGGTGGTGGGCCCGAGCGGGCGATCGTGCCCCTTGAGGACCGGGGGAGCGGTGAGGATCGCGTCGATCTTCGACTCGTAGCCCTCGTCGTGGGGCACGTTGCGCCAGCGGCGGATCAGGTCGCCGGCCTTCGTCGGCGGGTTGGTGAGCCACTTCAAGAACGTGTCGTGTGGATTGCACGCCGAGACGACGACCGGAGCGTCGAATGCGGTGCCGTCAGTCAGGCTGACGCCGCTGACCGAGTCGCCCTCGCAACTGATCGACGCGACCGGACTGTCCGTGCGGATCGAACCTCCGGCAGAGACGAACGAGGCCAGCAACGACTCGGTGACCTGGCCGCTGCCACCGACCGGTCGGCCGACGGTCCCGACGTGGCGCATCGCATGCGTCAGAGCGCCCAACCCCGAACCTTCGAACTCGGGCGAGATACCCCAGACCATCGGACCGGTCATTGCCCCCGGTCCGGTGATGGCATCTGCGCGGAAGAACGATCGGAGCACGTCCGCGGCGCTGCGCCGGGACCAACGGAGCAAGGTGGGCGTTCCAGCAAGACGCTTGCGCATGGCGAGCTTCGTGAGCCCGGCGAGTGTCGGCGGCTCGGATGCTGCCTCGAAGATCATGCTGATCGCCGGACTCGCGGTCTTGACGTACCTCCGGTAGTTGTCGGCTTCGTCCGGGAACGATGCAGCGAGCGACTCAAGCGTTGCGTCGAGGTCGTGATGGTGGGACCAACTGGCGCTGGTCTGCCTACCCTCCCACGCCATGTTGTGCTGGG
>CAXMZV010000866.1:0-1562 GCA_964199985.1 Candidatus Ilumatobacter isfjordensis
TGGAGCGATCCGGTTGCCGGGTCGAGATCGAACGCGACGATCGTGTCGCTCTCCTGGTTCGCCACGAACATGAATCTTCCCGTCGGTGCGATCGCGAAGTTCCTCGGTGTCCGACCGCCGCTCGGGACGTGGCCCAGTGGCGTCGGCGGTCGATCCGGGTGGCTGATGTCGAACGAGGCGATGCTGTCGTGGCCACGGTTGGAGACGTAGAGGAATCGGCCGTTGGGATGCACGTGGATGTCGGCAGCGATCGAGCTGCCGGAGTAACCAGGCGGCAGGGTGGAGACCGTGTTGCGTGTCGCGAGTCGACCGGTTCGCAGGTCGAGGTCGAGTGTGACGAGTGTCGAGTCGAGCTCGCCGACGACGAACGCCATCGATCGCGATGGGTGGAACACGACATGACGCGGACCTGCGCCCGGGCGCACTGCGGTTTCGTTGACCACGCTCCACTGCGCCGTGGCGTCGTCGTGACGATAGGCGATGACGCGGTCGGTGCCGAGGTCTGCTGCGTAGCTGGTGTCGCCATCAGGGCCGGGCACGATGCAGTGCACGTGTGGACCGACCTGGCGCGGATGCGGGCCGGAGCCGCGGTGGGTGAACCGGTGCGCTTGATCGCCGAACCGGCCGTCAGGGCGTAGCGAGCGTGCGGCAACCGTGCCGGAGGAGTAGTTCGCGACGTACACCCAGCCGCCGCCTGTGCTCACGTAGCACGGGGCGGATCCACAACTCGATGTGCGGTCGATCTCGGTCAGCGAACCGTCGTCGCCATCGATGCGGAACGCGACGATGCTGCCGTCGTCGGTCTCGCTCACCGCGTACAGCGAGGACCCGTCGGGGCTCGCTGTCAGGTACGACATGTGTTCGATGCCGCTGAACTGTGACCGGAGGTGCAGTTCGCCGGAGCTCGGATCAGCGTCGAACACGTGGATTCCGACGTCGGAGCGGCCGGTGTAGCAGCCGACATACAGGCGAGTGGTCGGGAGGCTCACCCGGCGAGTCCTCGGGAATTGTCTGAGAGCGCTCCCATCAAATCCGCACCGTAGCGCGCCGGCAGAGTTGCCATCGAATCGGGAGCCCCATCCTCGCAACGCCCCTTGTTCTAGCGATATGTCAGAAGAAGCGACAGGTCGGCGAAGTATTTTGATTGACGCCGTGACAGCGATGCGCTACTCTGTCGTTGGGAGCGCTCCCAAACGGTGAGCGGTGGTGACTGGGGATCGGAAAGGGGACCGATGCGACTCAAGCTGGAAGACATCGGTCGGCTCGCCGGCGTGTCGCGTTCGACGGTCTCGCGGGTGGTCAACGGCGAGCCGAGCGTTCGCCCCGAGGTCCGTGCCCGCGTCGAGCAAGTCATCAAACAGACCGGGTACAGCCCGAACGCCGCTGCACGATCACTCGTTTCCAAGCGGACCGGGGTCATCGGGTTGGTGATCCCCAGTCGGGTGCACGCGCTCTTCGAGGACCCGTACTTTGCCCGGCTGATCCAGGGCATCACGCTCGCGAGCAACCAAGCTGGCACCACGCTGTCGCTGTTTCTCTTTCAGAGCGACGAGGAGGAGCGT
>CAXMZV010000867.1:0-1560 GCA_964199985.1 Candidatus Ilumatobacter isfjordensis
CGCGTGCGTCGGGGCGCTGGCCATCGAGATCACCGTGGACGAGCTCGGGGTGGCGATCGTCGGACTCGACGGGAGCGTGGTTCATTCGCGGCGAGTGTCGCGTCAGCGTGGAGGACCCTCTGTTGTGGATGCCGTCGCGGACATCGCCGCGCTGGTCGGTGCGCTGGGTGTGAAGTCGCGGGATGTGAATGGTCGCCGACTTGTCGGCATCGGTGTCGCCATTGCCGGACTCGTCGACGATGCGACGAACGTGGTGGTGCGGGCACCGAACCTCGATTGGACGAACGTCGCACTGGGTGAGCAGCTGAGCGACGCGTTGGGGCTGCAGCTCCCTTTGTTCGTTGCGAATGATGGTGATGTCGGTGCGCTGGCAGAAGCGCGGTTCGGCGCTGGGGTCGGCGCTGACAACATGGTCTACGTATCGGGTGAGGTTGGCGTCGGCGGCGGGATCTTCGTCGATGGCCGCCGTGTTGCTGGTCGCTCGGGTTTTGCCGGCGAGATCGGGCACATGCCCGTGAACCCCGACGGCCAGCTCTGCCGCTGTGGGGCGACTGGCTGCTGGGAGACCGAGATCGGCGAAGTCACCCTCTTGGTGAGGGCTGGGCGGGATCCTGATGGCGGCGCGCGACTTATCGCCGATGTGATCGAGGCGGCCGAGCGTGGTGAACCGGCGGCGACCGAGGCGCTGGCCGAAGAGGCCCGATGGTTGGGCGTCGGCATCGCCGGGTTGATCAACATCTTCGACCCCGAGATCGTTGTGCTCGGGGGATTTCTCGGTGCCATCGTCCCGCTGATTGACGACCAGCTTCGCGCTCGAGTCGAGGCGAGAAGCTTCCAGGGTCTGTGTCGAAGTGTTGCCGTCGTCGGTGGGGCACTCGGTGGGGACGCTGGGTTGATCGGTGCCGCGGAGCTTGCCTTCGAGCCACTGGTGAGCAACCCGCTCATCGCTGGTTGACCCACGAAGCAGCAGGTCAACCAGGTCGATTCTCGGTATCGGGACCAAATGCTCTAGATCTCTGCCCCTTTTGTTCTAGCGTTGCACAAACCTTCGTGCATGTGGCGGCCGCCGGTCGTCAAGACCACGAATTAATAGAAAACACTCCAAAGGGGGAGTCCAGATGAAATCCACGACACGAAGAGTTGTCGGCGTAATTGCCGCGCTCGCATTCGTTGCAGCTTCATGCGGCAGCGACGACGACGGAGGTTCGGCAACGACCGATGCCGCCGCTACTGAAGACAGCACCGCCACTGAAGACAGCACCGCCACTGAAGACAGCGCAGCCAGCGGCGAAGGCAGCATTTGGGTGCTCCTTCCCGACTCCGCCACGTCCGACCGCTGGGAAACGGCTGACCGTAAGTTCTTCGCAGAGGCGTTCGACGCCGCTGGCCTCGCCGAAGGCGCGGACTACAGCATCGTCAACGCCGAAGGTGACGCTGCCACGCAGATCAGCCAGGCCGAGCAGGCCATTGGCGACGGCGCGTCGGTCATCCTGCTGACCAGCAACGACTCGGGCTCCGGCGCGACGATCATCGACTTGGCGAAGGAAGCCGGTGTCGAGG
>CAXMZV010000868.1:0-1553 GCA_964199985.1 Candidatus Ilumatobacter isfjordensis
AACTTGAACGACCGAGCCAACACCGCCCTGCTCGTCATCGACATGCAGAACAATGTCGTGGCCGATGGGTACGAGGTGGACCGTGTGGTGGCCAACATCAACACGCTGGTCGACAAGGCGCGAGCCCAGGACGTGCCGGTCGTCTGGGTGCAACATTCGGGCGACGACATGCCCATGGGATCGGACGGTTGGAAGTACATCGACGAGCTCCAGCGCCTCCCCGACGAACCGCTCGTCCACAAAGAGTTCGGAGACTCCTTCGAGGACACCGACCTCGAGTCGTTGCTCGCTCAGCGTGGCGTCGGTCGCGTTGTCGTGACCGGGGCGCAGACCGATGCCTGCATCCGATCCACCCTGCACGGAGCGCTGGGCCGCGGCTACGACGCGACACTCGTCAGCGACGCACACACCACCGAAGACATGCGGCAATGGGGGTCGCCGATCTCCCCGGAGCAAGCGATTGAGTACACCAATCTGTACTGGAGCTTCTCGAACGCCCCCGGACGATCGGGCGAGACGGTGCCGACCGCCAAGGTTGCGTTCACCACGACCTGAGGTTCGCGCTCAGCGTCCACGCCTCGAAGAACTCTTCGCCGATACAGCGCGAGGATGACGACAGGTCGAGGACCTAGCCTCGGCGCCATGTTCGGCGCTCGTTTCGGTCCATCCCATCGTCGCTCCGTTTCGAGATCAATCGCATTCGGCGTGGTTGCGTGCTTGTTCGTCGCCGCGTGCACCTCGTCGTCGGGCGTCACCCAGGAGTCGAGTGACTCGACGCCATCAACCGACGACGCGCCGACCATCGCCACATCGGACGACCCGGCAACGACCGTGGCTGACGCACCGCCGACCACCGACGGGGGATCGACACCGATCGTGGCGCCTGACCCCGAAGGGCTCCCGGCGCTCGCCGACTTCGATCCCGCGATTACCTCGGGCACGCTCGACAACGGACTGCAGTACTTCATCCGCCGCAACGACAACCCCGGCGCACGTGTGGAAATGCGGCTGAGCATCGACGCTGGCTCGGCACTCCAGGAGCCCGACCAGGGCGGCGGTGCGCACTTTCTCGAACACATGCTGTTCAACGGCACCGAGCAGTTCCCCGAGAACGATCTCATCGCCGTGCTGCGGAGCTTCGGTGCCAGTTTCGGCGCCGACATCAGCGCCTCCACGAGCTACGACGAGACGGTCTACCAACTCACGATGCCAACCGCCGACCCGTCGATTGTCAGCACTGGCCTCGACGTGCTGCAGCAGTGGCTCTCCGCCGCCACGCTCGATCCGGACCAAGTCGTCGCCGAGCGCGGCGTCGTGCTCGACGAATGGCGGAGCCGGGCGCAGAGCGTGAACGGGCGGGTCTTCGACGAGATCCAACGGTTCTTCCTCGACGCGTCGCCGTACGAGAACCGCAAGCCCATCGGCACCGACGACGAGATCAACGAGACGATCGACGGGCCGTTGCGGGCGTTCTACGACGACTGGTATCGACCGGACAACGCAGCTGTTGTTGTTGTCGGCGACATCGATGTCGCCGACGTGGAACGCCAGAT
>CAXMZV010000869.1:0-1552 GCA_964199985.1 Candidatus Ilumatobacter isfjordensis
GCGGCTGCGATCGTCGAGCGCCAAGTGCGCCGAGTTGCCGAGCGAGCTCAGCCCGAAGGCGTGCCCATCACCCAGTTCAAACGTTTCGAGACGGGAGATCGACGTGTGGTTGAGCTGGAACCGCTCCCACTGCCACGGGACGGGGTCGATGCCGAGCAAGTGAGCGATGGTCATCGAGTTCGTACCAGCGTGAGCGACGAGGGCGATGCGTTGGTCGGGACGCTCGAGGTGCCACACCGGAAGTATCCCGTCGGTGCGCACTCCACCCCGCTGTTCCATGAACCCATCAACGCCCACGATGATCCGGTCAGCGAACTCCCGCACCGACTCGCCACCTTCGAGACCCGTCCAGCGCTCGAGCGACGGGCGTGCGAGCAACTCCCGGTAGGCCTCCTGCGCCAACGCGTACGGTGTCCCGTGCCAGTCCGGGTCGCCGATCTCGCGCAGCCACGGCTCAATCACCTCGGGCCGATCGAGTACCGAATACAGCGGTTCAGCCGTTTGGCGTGCACGCAGCAGCGGTGACACGAGCACTTCGTCGAACGACTCGGTGGCCAGCACCTCAGCCATTCGCTTCGCCTGGTGATGCCCGAGGTCGGTCAACGGGGGATTCACGACGTTGAGGTCGTCGCGCATCCACTCGGGCTGACCGTGTCGGATGAGAACGATTTCCATGGGGCCGCAACCTATCCCTCTGCGCCGGCGGGGAGGAGTAGGGGGTAGGTTGCGGCGCCATGGTCGACGGCGCCGATACCACGAGCGGACCGCATGGCAACGCTGGCTGGCACCCCGACCCCGCATCACGGTTCGAGATGCGTTACCACAACGGTCGGGCCTGGACCGCCGACGTCTCAACCGACGGTGAGCGCTTCGTCGATCCAGCGGGTGCTCGACCCGCAGCTCCTGTGGCCGCCCCACCGGCCGACTCTGTAGCGCCCGCTGGCCGCAATCCGATCGCCACCGCATCGATGGTGCTCGGCATCGTGGCAATCGGCATCGGATGGATGCCATTCATCGTCGGCCTCGGCATCATCGCGGCGCTGCTCGCGATCTGGTTCGGGATCAAGGGTCGTCGTCGGGCGAAGCCAGCCGGCGTCGGCGCCGGCTTTGCGCTGACCGGCCTCATCACGGGTGGCGTCGGCCTGCTTGCCTGCGTTGGCGGCGTGCTGTTCTCGATCTCGCTCGTGCGGGCAGTCGACCAGTTCGAGAATCCCGACGCGAATGACACCACGATCACCGGATGCGCTCGCTCCGGTGACGATGTCACCGCAACCGGGACGCTGGTCAACACCGGCGACCGCGACGCTTCGTATACAGTCCGCGTCTTCTTCGTTCGTCCGGGCACCGACAACCCGCGTCGGCAGGCCAACGTCGTCATCGATGATGTCGCTCCCGGCGATTCCGAAACGTTCGAGGTAACTCGCAACGTCGGTGAACTCGACCTCGATTGCATCGTCGGAGCGGTCCGCGGGCCACTCCCCTACGGCGTCGACCCCGGTACCTGATCAGCCTTCGGCTCGGCAGGCCCAGCTGCCGTCGTCTTGACGCGTCA
>CAXMZV010000870.1:0-1551 GCA_964199985.1 Candidatus Ilumatobacter isfjordensis
GGCACCTCCGCTCGCGGATTCACTTCGACCAGCCTGTCATGCTCGCTGAGAGCCAAGGCGTCGATGGATTCAAACTCCAATCCCTTGAACCGAAGCACCATCCGCACCTTTCGAGCGAACGGGCTAAACGGGTTGTCGTACAGGGTGAGCATGACGTCGTACCGAATCATGCCACTTGGGCCCCGGCTTTGAAACACATACCCCGCCGGATGCCGACCGATTCTCGTCTTTGGGGGCGCGCATCAAGCTGGGCCGGGTCGGGGACTAGCGTCATGGCGCCTCGTCCGGTGCGCCGGCGCGAAGTACACTGATGGCTCTCTGGCTCTGCCGAGCACCACCGTGACTGTTTCCATCGACGATATCCGCCACGCTCACGAGCGCATCGCCCCGAACATCGTGCGTACCCCGTTCGAGCTGTCCGAGACGCTGTCGGCGCTGACTGGTGTGCAGCTGTACCTGAAGTTCGAGAACCAGCAGTTCACTGCGTCGTTCAAGGAACGTGGGGCGCTGAACCGATTGCTGGACCTGACGCCGGCGCAGCGCACACGAGGCGTGATCGCCATGTCGGCGGGCAATCACGCACAGGCGTTGGCCTACCATGGAAGGCGTCTCGGCGTACCGACCACCATCGTCATGCCGCGGACCACACCCAACGCCAAGGTGGAACAAACCCGTGCCCACGGCGCCGAGGTCATCTTGCACGGAAGCCAGTTCGACGAGACGCGCGCCTTCACGCACGAGCTGGCGAACCAGCGAGACCTGACGCTCGTTCACCCCTACGACGACCCGGCCGTGATCGCGGGTCAGGGCACGCTGGCGCTGGAGATGCTCGAAACGGGGAGTGGAATCGGCACCCTCCTAGTGCCCATCGGAGGTGGTGGCCTGATTTCCGGTATCGCGGTGGCGGCCAAGACGCTGCTTCCCAGCATTCAGATCATCGGGGTGCAGAGTGAGCGTTATCCGGCGGCGCACCACGCCTTTCACGGCCTCGATCCAAGTGACGTTCCAGACGGTGACACGGTTGCGGATGGTATCGCCGTGAAGTCGCCCGGCACGCTCACGATGGAGCTGATTCGGCGCCACGTGGACGACATCGTGCTGGTGCGTGAGAAAGACATCGAACAAGCGATCTTCATGCTCGCCGAAATCGAGAAGACCGTCGTGGAGGGTGCGGGCGCAGCGGGCGTTGCGGCGGTGATCAGGCACGCGGATCGGTTCCGGGGCCAGGACGTCGGAACCATCCTTTGCGGCGGCAACATCGACATGATGACGCTGTCCTCCGTTCTGCAGCGCGGCATGGTGCGCAGCCACCGGCTCGTAAGGCTCGAGGTCGAGGTGCCGGATGTCCCAGGCGCGCTTGGGCAGGTCACCCAGCTGATCGGCGAGCTAGACAGCAACATCATGGAGATCACCCATCAACGCGCCTTCGGTGCTTCGTCAGCTCGGGCGGCGATCGTGGACATGGTCCTCCAGCTTCGCGGCGAGGAAGAGGCGGAGCACGTGCTGGACGCGCTGAGGGCCCGTGGCTTCAACGCCCACTTGGTCGATTGA
>CAXMZV010000871.1:0-1546 GCA_964199985.1 Candidatus Ilumatobacter isfjordensis
AAGGAACCCGGCTCAACGAGTCATGCATTCCGACAATCTGAGATCGAGGCCCGAGCCTGATCCGATCAGGATGCCGGCGGACAGTCATCGCCTGCGAGGCGCTCGCCGAACTCTCGGAGACGTTCCAGCGATTCTGTCGGCAGGTCCTGTCGTTGGGCGGCAAGTGTCCGCTTGATCTGCTCGTAGGCGGACGCGTCCATGCCGCACCGACGACAGGCCTCGAGGTGGACTCGGATGCGAGCTGAGCGATCGGCATCGACGTAGCTGTCGAGATGCTGCTGCAGGACTTCGCCGACCTCGTCTCAATCCACACCCCCCGGCGGCGTTCGACCGGTCAGTCTCATCATCCAGGTCTTGATCACAGGTGTCTCCTTGGTGCGAAGCCGGCTCGGTTGAGTCGGCGTCGGATGCGGGATCGAGCTCGATGGAGGCGACTCATGACGGTCCCCACCGGAACACCGAGAGCGAGAGCAGCGTCCGCGTAGCTCAGCCCGTCGACATCGACGAGTTCGACGACTCGTCGGAATGGTTCGTCAAGTGCGTTGACTGCGCCGAGGATTCGGGCGTCAATTTCACTCTCCACGCAGACATCGGCTCGGTCCTCGGACGCGAGTCCTCTGGTGGGGTCGAGTGCGATATCTGGGTCACGGAGCAACTCTGGTCGGCGCCGACGGTTTCGGTTGATGTGAGTGTTGCGCAGAATAGTCAGCAACCATGCCCGAGGGTACCGACCGTCGAACTGGCCAATGGACCGATACGCACGCAGCAACGTGTCCTGCACCAGGTCTTCGGCCTCAGCGTGGTTGCGGGTAATCGACGTCGCGACCCGAAGCAACACCCGCGATCTCTGGCAACACGTGCCGTTCGAACGCATCGTTGTCGACTACCGATTCGGTCACACCTTGGAAACCCCCGATGGGTCCCATCAAATTCCCGGAAATGCTCCGCTGCTGGAGCGCCTCGACGGAGGTCAGGATCATCTCTGTGACAGTGCGTGTTCATGATGTCCTCAGATCAATCGAAGGAGGACCGACATGTTGGTACTGGTGGCCACAAACGAACTGCAGGGAACCGCCGACGGCGACTATGCGTGCACCGTCGAGGGCGAATTGGTCACGCCGGTGGTGGCTGAGTGCGCCTCGCCCGCTCGGTGCGGCTGCAACATGGGGTTTCCCGGGCTCGCGAGCGCTCGTGCGGTCACCACGGTCATGGTGGTCGACCTTCCCCACATTTCCGAGGAGCAGTTGCGCGAGGTCGTCGAGGATTCACTCGAGCGCGACGGCTGGTTCGACCTCGTCGGCGAGGCCTGCCGGCATGAGCTCGTCGACGAACACCTCGAGTGCATCGCGGCCGTCTGCGCGGCGTTTCCGGTCGGGACGGTCGTCGGCCGCAACGGCACGGAGGTGTTCAGTCGTTCGCCCGAGCTGCCTGACCTCCGGGCGGCGTGAATCGCGGAGAAAACGACGAGCGACACACCAAGCGCTGTGCCACACTCGCCACGTGGAGCGAACACGGAAGAGCAAACAGGCCAGCGTCGCGTTCGGGA
>CAXMZV010000872.1:0-1544 GCA_964199985.1 Candidatus Ilumatobacter isfjordensis
GGTTGGGCTGTCGGTCGGGGCATCGCCGTTGACCGTCACCCTGACCGTGTACACGACCGAATCACCAGGTGCGAGCGCGCCGACATCCCACTGGACGGCTCCGTCCGGGATCGTGTCGCCGGCATCCGTGTTGATGAATCCACTGTCGGACGCTGACACGAACGTCACGTTCGGATCGAGCTCGTCGTACACGACGACCGAGTTGGCAACGGACGGCCCGGCATTCGCGGCCGTGACCGTGTAGGTCAGGGTCTCACCCTGCACGATCGGATCGACGTCGTCGGTCTTCATGACCGAGACATCGACATCCGCGGTGAAGAACTCGGCCGGCCTGAGCAACGGCACCGTCTGGTTACCCGTACTGATCGAATCGCCATTCACCAGCGTGATCGCACCGCTGTTCGCAACATTGATCGTCTGATCAGAGCCAGCCGCGGCGTCGATCAGCCGCGACTGGACGTTTCCGCCAATGCCGGGTGGGATGGTGTCGTCAAGCACGAGCCACGCCTCGAGAACGACCTCGTCGCCGTCGTCCAAGCCGCTCACGGTGAAGACCCCAACGATCTCGTCGTTAATCAGGCTCCAGGTGAAGCCATCCACTGTTGCATTGTTGTTCGCGTCGGTGAACGCACCGTCTCCGATGTCGACGAACGCGCCAATCACGCCGTAGCCGACGTCATCCCCGGCAGGGATGCCGTTCGCCGGGTTGCGGGCGTCGTAGCCGAAGTCACCGCTGTTGGTCGTGAGCGTGTTCCAGCCGATGAGGAAGGTGATCACTCCGTTCTCGGGTGTCGTGTCGCCCGACACCGTGATCTTGGTCTCGAAGGGTACGATCTGCCCGAGGGCCATGTCTTGGGGAGCCAGGCTCTCGACCTTGACGTCGACGTTGCCGTCGTTGAACTCTGCGAGTGGAATCAGCGGGTCGCCGTCGCCACGACCAACCGGTGCGGTGAGATCAGCCGGGAACGGAATCGGCGGGATGTAGTCCGACGGGTCAGCCGCCGAGAAGTTCAGTGTGTAGGCACCGCCGTCCGCCTCGGCCTCGGGCGCGTCCGCGCCTAAGCCCGTCAGGACGAACGCGGTCATGAGCATGCTCAGCACCGTGACGTTCGTCAGGAGCTTCAAGCCCCGCAGCCTGCGGCGCGAGACGGGGTGCGTTGGTCTGGATGACATCGTGTGTTCCTCCTAGAGAGCCCCGGTGGGGCGCAGGGCACTGCCGAACGGTTGAGATGACTGGTGGTCGTGACGACCAGGTGATGGATGCGCGGCGCCCACGCAGGCACGGACCGCGCGGGCGGATTGCGTGCGCGAGGAGCGCGCCAACAGCATCACCGCGGAGAGGATGATCGAACGACCGCGCTGCCGAACGCCGCTTCGACGCCCGACTTCGAACCCGTCCACCCGATCAAACATTTCAAACCCCTTGCCCGCCAACGTCGAGTCTCGACGCCCAGCGGCAACCTAAGCCGCGTTCACCATCGTTGGCTAGTGGCAGAGGCGTTGAAATATCTCAACGGTCCGCGTCAAGGGCCTGGCGATCGAGT
>CAXMZV010000873.1:0-1524 GCA_964199985.1 Candidatus Ilumatobacter isfjordensis
GGCCGTGCATTGACGCAAGCGAGCTTGATCGTCCGGTGCTTGAGCCCGACCTCGTGGCCGCATCGAGGTCAGGGTGGGTCGCGTTCAGTGGCCCGGCGATCGACGTCGGTGTCCGCGCCGTGTTCGGTTTCCCGGTGCGCGTCGGTGCGGCACGACTGGGAGCGCTGAACCTGCATCGGGATCGGCCCGGCCCGCTCACCGATGAACAACACCGCGACGCGCTCGTCGTGGCGGGCATAGCCGCCGAGCTGATCCTGCTCCTCCAGGCGAATGCCCCATTGGGTCTCCTGGCGAAGGAACTCGAAGCGGGTGCCAGCTTTCGGACCGTCGTCCATCAGGCCACCGGGATGGTCTCCGCCCAGCTCGATGTCACTCTCGAAGAGGCCCTCGTTCGTCTGCGATCGTTCGCGTTCGGCAACAACCGCCCCCTCGCCAACGTGGCCCGAGATGTGGTCGAACGGATCCTCAGTTTCGGGCCGTCGAGTGACTCGGGCGATGGGGTCGAGTATCCGACATGATGCCGACCGTGAGATGTTCATCGAGAACGTTCGCGATATGCTGATCTCGCAGTCGTAAACACGTGTCCCGCGTGAAGGCCCGGGGCAGGCGAGCTGGGAGTTGAGATGGAAAAGCGGGACGCGACGCTGACCGAGACGATCGTGCAGGTCATCGACACGTTTCTCGAGGATTTCGACCTCGCGGACGTGCTCACGACCCTGACTGTTCGTTGCACCCACCTCCTCGGCGTCGAGGCAGCCGGGATCATGCTGGTCGGGCTCGGAGGCGATCTTCGGGTGATGGCCTCGTCGAGTGAGACGATGCGTGTGCTCGAACTGCTGGAACTCCAGGCCAACGAAGGTCCGTGTCTCGACGCGTTCCACACCCAAGAGTCGGTTGCGCAGCACGATCTCACGTCGGATACTGATCGGTGGCCGACGTTCAGCCCGGCTGCTGTCGCTGCGGGGTTCGTTGCCGTCCAAGCGTTCCCGATGACGTTTCGCGGCGTCACGATCGGCGCCCTCAACCTCTTTCGCAACCGGACCGAAGTGCTGACTGACGACGACACGGTTGCCGCGCACGCGTTGGCCGACATTGCGACGATCGCCGTCTTCCAGCACCGCGCCACCGTGCGCGCCCAAGAGCTGAACGAACAGCTGGACCACGCACTCACCAGTCGCGTGGTCATCGAACAAGCGAAGGGCGTCGTTGCCGAGCGGCTGCGCCTCGACATGGAGGATGCGTTCGCTGCCCTCCGGAGCTACGCCAGGAGCCACCAGCTCCGGCTTGCCGACGTCGCTCGCGACATCGTCAGCAGAACACTGTCACCGTCGACGATCGTCCACACAGATTTACCCACTCCACCGGCGGATTGAAGCGCAACGGCATCGCCGACGGGATCCGAGTGCTGACCCCGGGCACCAGACCGCACGGGCCGTCGCGTCGTAGTACGGCGAGGTCGATCATCGAATCACGTCGTTTTCCCCATACCTCGACGTGGTACCGTGCCACAACTTAACGCTTCCC
>CAXMZV010000874.1:0-1523 GCA_964199985.1 Candidatus Ilumatobacter isfjordensis
GTCAACCACCATCATCTGCCCAGTTGTATACGGCGAGAGGTCGGTGTCGGCAAGATGCACGATCGTCGGCGCGATCTGTTCTGGCGTCGCGACGAAGCCAAGTGGCGTTCGTTCGATCAGCGCGTTGAGGTTGCCGTCGGGGCCATCGGGGTGCGGGCGCCGTGACAGCCCAGCCTCGAGCATCGGCGTCATGATGGCGCCGGGCAGCACTGCGTTGCACCGGATCCCCTCGGCAGCGAGTTCGAGCGCGGCACTGCGCGTCAACGCGACGAGCGCGCCTTTCGAGATCGCATAGACAGCGACGTTCATCGAGGTCGCGATTGCATGAACCGAACTGATATTGACGACGGCGCCTCGAACGGCGGAGAGTGCCGGGTGGAACTCTCGGATCATCTGGAATGCCGCACGGACGTTGGTGTTCATCACTGCGGTCCATTCGTCGTCGGTGGTCTGAACGAGCGGTTGGTTGATCTGCAGGGCGGCGTTGTTCACGAGCGCATCGAGTTCATGCACGTGGCCGAGTTCCCGCCGGATCGTCTCGACGCCGGTGTCGGAGGCCAGGTCGGCCTGGACGAACTCGTCGACATCGACCGAAGCATCGTGTGGGGCTTGGTCGATGCCGATCACACGCCATCCGGCCGACCGGAATGCCGTTGCGGCACCTCGTCCGATTCCGCCGCAGGCGCCGGTGATGAGAACGGTCTTGGTTCTGGTCATGACGGCGACAGCTCCGCGATCAGGTTGGCGATGGCCCGACCGTGGGTGCGGGCCGAGGCCTCGAGTGTGTTGCTTCCGTTGTGCGATCCGAACACCACGTTGTCGAACGACTTCAGCGGATGATCCTGTGCTGGGGGCTCCTCTTCGAGGACATCGACGGCTGCTCCGGCGACGACACCGTTCGCGAGGGCATCGACGAGCGCAGCGGTCTCGATGACCGGACCGCGACCGGTGTTGACGATGAGCACCCCGGGCTTCATCGAAGCGAACGCTGCGGCGTCGAGCAGGTGATGGGTCGCGGCATTGAGTGGGCAGTTGATCGAGATCACGTCGCTCTGGCTGAGCAGCTGATCGATGCCGACGGACTCGACGCCGTCGCCGGCTGCTTGCTCGCGGCTGGCCTCGGACGGATCTGAGCCGATCAGGCGCATTCCGGAGACACGGCCACGTCGGGCAACGGCCCGCCCGATCCCACCGAGGCCGATGATGCCAAGGGTGAGGTCGCGCAGCGACGCTCCCGGAGGCTTCGGCCACTCGCCGGCACGGATTCCACGGTCGATGAACGCGAGCTGCCGAGCGAGCATGGTGATGTACGCCATCGACACGTCAGCGACCTCGTCGTCGAACATGCCCGGGGTGTTGGTCACCGTGATGCCGCGTGCTGCGGCAGCGTCGAGGTCGATGCCATCGATCCCGATGCCCCACTTTGAAATCGCACGAAGGTCGGGCAATTGATCGAGCACGTCGGCAGTGAACTTGTCGTCGCCGGCGACGACCCCAACGCAGCCCCGCACCGCAGCGACGAG
>CAXMZV010000875.1:0-1521 GCA_964199985.1 Candidatus Ilumatobacter isfjordensis
GCGAGCAGGAGGCTGTAGTTTTTTGCGTGGGCGTCGGTTCCTGCGATCAGCCAGTTGAATGCGAGGGCGTCGACGAATCGCCAAACGTCGGTCTCGGCGTCGGGACCAGGGATGGTCGAGCGGATCAACTCAGCGATCTGGCCGGGAGTCGGCCCGCCGTCGGACTGATACTTTCGGGCAGGCGGAACCGACAGGGCTTGACAGAGATCCTCTTGATGAACGCGGAGCAGGGCTCCGTTTCGGACTGAGCGGTCGAACCGCTCCACGACGATCGCGCTCTCATCCTCGAACGTCTCGATACGAGTATTGGCGGCAGGGAGGCCAAGTGCCCTCGCTGCTGCGAGGCAGACGTGCTCGTTGATGTTCTGGGCCTCGAACCCAGCCACCGCAGGTTTGAGGATGTGGGTGGTCGGAACCGAACCAGTGGGCACCCCCCACCTACCACGGTCTCGGAGATTCCCATCGACAGCTCCCTTGGCGGGTGCGTAGTGCAGCGCAGTTTTTGCTTGAGCTCCTCCAAGGCTGAACTGGCCTGTGAATCCGGGGCCGAGCCAGCTGGTCGAGTCGGCTCGAAGCATCCGAAGCCGTGAGGCAATCTCGGCCTCGGTGAGCCAGGTGATGTCACCGTGTCTACCGACGAGATCATCAGCTTCATCGGGCGTGCAGAACTGCACGGCTCCAGCACAGTCGCGACCTACGTGGGTGCCGAGCAACGGGAACGGCGACGCCACCGACACACCGAAGTCGCGACCCCAACGGGCGAGCACATCAGCATTGTCGGGCAGGAGGCCCCACAACCACGGCGTGAGACGAGCGTCGCCGTGTACCGCCTCGGCCGACGGCATCGACACCGACAACAGCGTCGCTGTCGGGTCGTCTCGGTAACCCTCGTCGTAGCCAAGACGAAGCGCGCCGCTTGCCAGGCGTTCAACGTTGCCGATCGGCTGCCCTTCGAGGATGACCGTCAACACATCCGACGCCATCAGCTACCACCTTCAATGATCTGGCTGAGATCGACAGTCGAACCGTCCGGGCCCGGGACCGGAACGAACGTAACGGCGAGGCCGAGCGCACTCAGCACCGACAATGCTCGACCCAGCTCGGCAGTGCGTTTTCCTGTCTCGAGCTCCGACAGCCAGGGCCGCCCCACACCAGCGCGTGCAGCCAGTTCGACTTGCGACAGACCTTGATCCTTGCGGGCCCGCCTGATCGCCGATCCGAACGCCTTGCTGGTCTGTATTGGTCGCACCGTGTTCTCCTACCGGCTGGCTGTTCGTGATCGACGCCTGTGCGCCAAGAGCATCTGTCTTCGTATGACGACAACTCGACTCTGTTGCCGTTCGGAGACACCATATCAGTGTAGTCGTTCGGAGACAACCAGTTTCCGTCGCCGTACGGCGACAGCCCCAGCACGCGCACCGAATGCGCGTTGCCAACTCCGAAGTGACTTTCGGCCACAGTCCGGGACAGCTCGAAACAGGCCTGATCCTGGAATCCCGGCCAGCTGGTCGGGTTCAGATC
>CAXMZV010000876.1:0-1509 GCA_964199985.1 Candidatus Ilumatobacter isfjordensis
CGACCTGCATTCCCACCAGCGACGAATTCCAGTCGAAACTGACACTCATGTCAGAGTCGTTGCGCAACGATGGTCGCATCTGGGTGCCCGACGCCTTCGAAGAAAGCCGCCGCGCCGCTGACGTTCCCGAGTCAGAACGCGACTACTACCTCGAGCGTAAATACCCCGCCTTTGGAAACCTGGTGCCACGCGACGTTGCGTCACGCAACGCCAAGACCGTGGTCGACCAAGGCAAGGGTGTCGGACCACTCAAGAACGGCGTCTACCTCGACTTCGCCGATGCCATTGGCCGTCTCGGCCAAGACGCCATCGCCGAAAAATACGGCAACTTGTTCGACATGTACGAACGTATTACCGGCGAAGATCCCTACACCAGCCCGATGCGGATCTACCCGGCAACTCACTACACCATGGGTGGCCTGTGGGTCGACTACGAACTGCAGTCGAACGTGCCCGGTCTGTTCTGTATCGGTGAAGCCAACTTCTCCGACCACGGCGCCAACCGCTTGGGTGCTTCAGCGCTCATGCAGGGCCTGGCCGACGGCTACTTCGTACTTCCCTACACGATTGGTAACTACCTGGCCGATCAGCTGGGTGATGACCCAATGGACGCAACCGACAGCGCGTTCGGTGCCGTCGAGGCCGAAGTGCAACAGCGCACCGACCAGTGGCTGGCGACCAAGGGCACCAAGTCGGTCGACTACTACCACCGTGAGCTCGGCAAGCTCGTGTGGGAGTACATCGGCATGGAACGCGACGAGGCCGGTCTCGAAAAGGCCATCAGCGAAATTCCGGCACTCAAAGCCGAGTACTACAAGAATGTTCGTGTTCTTGGCAGCGGCAATTCGCTGAACCAGTCACTCGAAAAGGCAGGCCGAGTGGCCGACTTCTTCGAGCTGGCCGAACTCAAGGCTCGTGATGCTCTTGCTCGAAAAGAGAGCTGTGGCGGTCACTTCCGATCCGAATACAAAGACGACGAGGGCGAAGCCGCCCGCGACGACGAGAACTTCCAGCATGTTGCAGCCTGGGAATGGACCGGCGAAGACGCGGTGCAGAACCGCCATCAAGAAGAACTCGAATTCAACTACGTGACGCCTAGCAAACGTTCCTACAAGTAGAGCGGGAGACACTCATGAGCGAAGAAACACTGCACATCACCCTCAAGGTCTGGCGCCAAGACGGTCCCGACGAACGAGGTCGCTTCGAGACCTACGAAGCACCAAATGTCAACACCGACATGTCTTTCCTCGAGATGCTCGACATCGTCAACGAAAACCTCAATGACGACGGCAAAGAACCCATCGCGTTCGAGAGCGACTGTCGTGAAGGTATTTGCGGCACCTGCGATCTGATGATCGACGGCAAGGCCCACGGTCCTGAAAAGGGCACCGCCACCTGTCAGCTGCATATGCGCAAGTACAAAGACGGCGACACCATCGTCATCGAGCCGTTCCGTGCTGCATCGTTCCCGATCCTCAAGGATCTGGCAGTCAACCGTGCGGCCCTTGA